>SCUG01000051.1 GCA_004297645.1 Saprospiraceae bacterium
TTTTGAATGTCGGTATTTTCTACCGACATCCAAAAACTAAAACCCTCGCTAACCCGGCACTTTTGTTTGTTGATAACCGGGGTTGCTCAAATGGCTAAAGTCGAGCTTAGTATCCGTTCAAAAAGTTATGGTAGTTCCTTCGAGCGGCAGGGTTTTGAACCCTGCCGCTCGAAGGAGCCGGGCATTTTGGAAGGATTGCCATTGATTTATCAGGGGATACATAGATTATACCTTCTTAACCGCATCAAACTCCAAAACCTTCAAATAAACCACATTCTTCAATAAATCTTCTCCGATGAAAAAAGACCCTCACATCAATTCCATCTGCGCCAAAGAAGTAACAGACCCGCGCACCACCCGGCCCCATATCCTGCCCATATACCCGACTTCTTCATTCGCCTTTGAAACGATTGATGAGGGTATTGAAATTTTTTCCCAAAAAAAAGAAGGCCATGTGTACGGCCGCTACGGCAACCCCACCATGGAAGCCGTGGCCGGCAAAATTGCCCGCCTCGAATCGGCCGGAACCGGCGTGGAAGCCGCCGCCCTGCTCTTCAGCTCCGGGCAGGCCGCCGTCTCCACCATGGTGGCGGCCCTGCTGAAAACCGGCGATAAAATCCTGACGCAAGGCAACCTCTACGGCGGCACCACGGAGCTGTTCACCAAACTGTTCGGACCTTTCGGCGTAGAGACGATTATGACGGACCTGCACGACCTGAACCGGGTGGAAGAAGTAGTGAAAAAGGACGAGCACATCCGCCTGCTCTATTTCGAGACCCCCGCCAACCCAACGCTAGCCTGTGTGGATATGGAGGCCCTGGCCAGCATCGCCCACCGGCACGGCAGGCTTAGCGCGGTGGACAACACCTTCGCCACACCATACCTGCAACAGCCGCTGCGCTATGGCGTGGATTTCATCGTGCACTCCACCACCAAGTTTCTCAATGGCCACGGCAACTCCATCGCCGGCGCCCTTGTGACGCCACACACCCATCAAATGCGCATGGGCGGCGCCGTGTGGCAGGCCATGAAACTCGCCGGTACCAACAGCAACCCCTGGGATGCCTGGCTCGTGCACAACGGCATGAAAACACTGGCTCTGCGAATGGAACGCCATAGTGCCAATGCCAAGTCAGTCGCCCTTTTCCTGGAAAACGACCCGCGGGTGGAGCGGGTAAATTACTGTGGCCTCCCCTCTCACCCCGATTTTGCGATAGCAAAAAAACAGATGAGGGACTTCGGCGGCATGCTGAGTTTTGAGCTGAAAGACGGGCTACAGGCTGGAATCCGCTTCATGAATGCCATTCGTTTTTGCACCCTCGCTCCCACGCTCGGCGATGTAGATACACTGATTTTGCACCCCGCCTCCATGTCGCACCTGAATGTCCCAAAAGAGGTGAGATTGGAAAATGGCATCACCGACGGGCTTATACGATTGTCGGTGGGAATCGAGTATGCCGGAGACATCATCGGCGATATGCAGCAGGCACTTGAAAAAATTTGAGCACATAAGAATAGCCAAGTTGCAGCGCTATGTCTCAAAATATTTACTTTTGGCTGCTTAGCAAGCACTTCTTTATTATTCACTTAGTGGTAACGCCGCCTTTTGGCGAAGCCATCACCCAATCTGGAACTATCATGCTTATGAAAATTGTAAAACTCTTTTCCGACTTTTTTGCTTCGCTGTTTGGCAAGAAAAAACGCCCGGCCTACGATAAGCTAGCCGGCCTGGCGGAAGATGGCTCCGATGTGCCGGATGGCATCATCGTCACCGTCAAAGAAAACGAGGTGGACATCAAAGGCCCATTCGCCGATGACGACAAAGACACCGCCACCGGGGGGGGACAAACACCTGTTGCGGAGCACACTACCGGAGGCACCGGCACCACAGAGCCACCAGCCACCGGCGGCTCAAAACCACCAGTCACCGCCACACCTGCCACCACTAAACCACCCGACACCACCACGCCCGCTACTACTAAGCCAGAGGCGGCAGAACCCAAACCAGTGCACAAAGCCCGCTACCTTTGGTGCCTCGACAATGGCCACGGCAAGATGCAACCTGGCAAGCGCTCACCCGTTTTTGACGATGGAAAAACCCAATTTTTCGAGTACGAATTCAACCGGGACGTGGTGGAGCGCATCATAAAAGCGCTGAAAAACAAGGGCGTGAAATATTACGACGTGGTGCCCGACTACCTCGAAGTTGGCAGTTTCCTGCCCGAACGGGTAAAACGGGCCAACGACAAAAAATCAGACCTGCCCAAAATGTACGTCTCCGTGCATTCCAACGCAGGGCCTGTGCCAGACGGCACATGGGCGAACGATAGCATCAGTGGCATTGAGACCTGGTTTGCCCAAGGCAGCAAAAAGGGCGAAAAAATGGCCGCCATCTTTCAGAGACACCTCATAGCCGGTACGGGCTGGAAAAACCGCAACCTGAAATCCACCGCCATCACGAAACTCTATGTCTTGGTGAAAACTTCCATGCCTGCCATCCTCACGGAGAACGGTTTTTACAACAACAAAAAGCAGGTGAAGGAGCTGATGAAAGACGAGGTTCGCCAGAAAATAGCCGATGCTCACGTGGCGGCGATTTTGGAGATTGAAAAAAATGGGGTGTAGAGCATGTTTGGCGGCCAACAGTGACAGTGACCGGGTGACTTGGAGTCACCCGGTCACTTCATCCAGAAACCCGAAATCTCTTTACTGATATGGAAAATGTGCGACCAAACCCACCCATATTCCGGCTCGGCATCGTCATGGCCGGGGCTGTCTCTGCGGGAGCCTACACGGCCGGTGTCATGGACTATCTTTTGGAAACCCTTCAGCACTGGGAAGAGGCGAAGCGCCGCAACCTGCGCATCCTCGAAGCCTGCGGCCACAACCTCGAAAAGGCGAAACACGAGGGCTTCGACCCATCCGTGCCGCCGCACCGGGTGGTCATAGAGGTAATGGCCGGGGCCTCCGCCGGTGGCATGACAGCAGCCGTCACGGCTATGTCGCTATTAGAGGGCATCCCCCCCTTCCGGGAGGGTGAAGACAACGCCGCCAACCGGCTTTACACCTCGTGGGTCAATCTGAACGACAATGCTGAAAACGTGACTTTCAGGCAAATGCTCGATACCACGGACATTGAAAAAGAAGGGCTGAAATCGCTGCTGAACTCCGACCCCATTGATAAAATCGCCGATCGTTTGCACGAAGTGCAAATAAAAAAAAGGCTGGAAGACTACGGCTATTTGTCGCCCAATATGAACCTCGTGCTCACGCTGTGCAGCCTCCGGGGAATCCCCATAGACATCAGTTTTAACACAAAAACGGCGGAGCCGGAACCTCCTCAGAACGAGGAACTGGAGGTGGTTTTCGTGCCGAAAAATGAGCAAAGGAGTACCCCGGTGGCCCATCGGATGTTCTTGCACAAAGGCGTGGGGCAGTTCTGCTTTGCGGCCGAAGGCCAGAAAACGCCACCTCACGTCTTACGCATTGACCCTGCTGTGCAGAAGCAGCGGCAGATGCTCATCAACGCAGCCAAAGCCACAGGAGCCTTCCCCATTGGGCTGAAATTCAGAAAGCTCCAAATCCCCGACGCCAGCTACATCAAAGCCCAGGTACAGCGTCTGTTTGGCATCGGCGACTCAGGCACTTTCAAAATAAATGTGGAGGAGGGCAAGCCTTTCGAATTTGTGGCAGTGGATGGTGGTGCCATAAACAACGAACCCATCGGCGAAACGGACAACATCATGGAAGAGCTATTCGCCGCGGACTGCGCCAACAACACGGCGTCTCCCGAATGCAAAAATTTCGGCGTCATTATGATAGACCCGTTCCCCGATTTCGACAGCACGGACAGCGCACAGCCCATCGAAACATTGGAACAGGTGCCCGCAAAATTGCTGGGTGCCATTCGCCGGCAGGCAATGCTCAAAGAGGGCGACATCCGGCAGGGCTTCAAAGGAGTGGATTACACGCGGGGGCTTATTTTCCCGCAAAAGAAAAATGCCAATGGCCAAGGATTCAAAAAAACAGCAATAGCCTGCGGCTCGCTTGGCGGATTCGGCGGATTCCTCAGCCGCGAATTCCGGGAACACGACTTCCGGCTCGGCCGCAAGAACTGCCAATCGTTTCTACGAAAATATTTCGCCGTAAAAGAAGACGACAACTACGACGTGCTCGGCCGGTGGACGCCAGAGATGAAACAGCGGTTCAGCATCATTTACGAAGGCGATGAAAACACCTACCTGCCCATCATCCCCGACACGCACATGCTGGAGGGGGCAAATGACCCCTCCAAACTGCAAGCCCCTCCCGACGTGGCGATGAGCGCCGCCGAGGTATGCGCCTATTACCCCGGCCTGCGCCGCCGCACCGAACAAATAATCAAACACTTTTTCAACCCACCCCGCAGCATTTACGGCCGGAAACGCAAAGTTGCCGCCGGGCCTCCGAACATGGACAAGCAAATCCACCAGATGATCACACGGCACACGGGCAGCCTTTTCAGCAAGATAGCGTGGCTCGCCATCATTGCGCTGACCATCGTCATTTTACTGCCGGTACTGCCGGTGTTGCTGCTGCTAACGGTGCTACCGTTGCTCTATATTATTTTGGTAAAAATCGTAGCGGCCAGGGTGGTTCGCCGCACCGTGCTGAAAACCATTTTACAAGATTTGAAAGACAAAGAACTGCTGAGAGTATGACCATTGAGGAGTGGCGGCATAGCGGAAAATTTTTCAACTACAAAGGCCGCAACATCTTTTACCAGGAAGCGGGCAGCGGCGAAACGCTGCTGCTCATCCACGGTTTCCCTACCGCAAGCTGGGACTGGCACCACATCTGGGAACCCCTGACCCGGCGATTTCACACATTGGCGCCCGACATGATTGGCTTCGGGTTCTCCGATAAACCCCGTACCTACCATTACAGCCTGATGGACCAAGCCGACCTGCTGGAGGTGATGATGGAAAAAATGGGAATAAAATCGGCCCACCTGCTGGCCCACGACTATGGCGGCACGGTGGCCCAGGAGTTGCTGGCCCGGTGGCTCGAACGCCGCGGCAACCACATCGAAGCCCTCGACCTTAAATCAATTACCCTGCTCAACGGCGGCATCTTTCCAGGCCTGCACCGGCCGCGTATCATCCAACATTTGTTGGCCAGCCCGGCGGGGCCTTTGCTCATACCATTCATAGGCCGGGACCAATTGGCCAAAACTTTTCGGGAAATATCCGGCCAAAATACCCAGCCCTCAGCAGCGGAAATCAACGAGTATTGGTCGCTCATAGCCTACAACGCCGGCAAAGCCCTGTTGCCGCGGCTCATGCACTACATGCACGAAAGGCGAAAGTTTAGGGTGCGTTGGGTGGGCGCCATTGAGATGTGCCCGCTGCCGCTGTGCCACATCAACGGTACAAACGACCCCATATCCGGGCGGTGCATCGCCAAGCATTTTCAACAAACCGCGCCGCAGGCCCAGGTTCATTTTTTGGAAGGCACCGGCCACTATCCGCAGGTCGAAGCGCCCGCCGGGGTCGTTCGCTATTTTTTCCAGTTTCTGAAAATGGGAAGTGCATCAGGCGTTGGCCCGGGCAAAATAGGTTAGCTTTGCGCCGTTTTTTAAAAATAAATTTATCAGCACATCCAATGAGCATTCTAAGAAAGGGCACCAAGCCGTACAGCATCCTCCACATGAAGTGCCCGAAATGCCACGAAGGCGATTTGTTTGAAACGGGTTCGTTCAGCTTTAAGCGATCATTCGACATGCCTAAACACTGTCCAAAATGCGGGCAGAAATATTTTCTGGAGCCGGGCTTTTACTACGGCGCCATGTTCGTCTCTTACGTGCTCACTGGCTGGTACTGTCTGGCTTTCGTGGG
>SCUG01000548.1 GCA_004297645.1 Saprospiraceae bacterium
CTTTGGTTAGAATTGACCCAACCGCAGGTGCTGACGGTGGAGGTTTACGACGGTTTGGGGCGGGTGGTTTTTTCAAAAGAAGCCTTCACGGCAGCGGGCGAATCCCGGCGGGATTTGCCGCCGGGGATGCTGCCGGGCATGTATTGGGTGGCGATGAAAAACGGGGACGGGGCGGCGAAGGTGCTGGCGTGGGCGGTGGAGTGAGGGGGGGGACGGTGTTACGGTATCACGGTGTCACCGCAATACCGTTTTCCCTCCCCCTCACAGCCATTTTCTTTTTCTGAAATAAAAAACGAGCACGATGGAGATGATGGCCATGAGGCCGAGAAGGTAGAAATAACCATAGTGCCACGACAGTTCCGGGATGTTTTTGAAGTTCATGCCATACACCCCTGCCAAAAAAGTCAACGGTACGAAGATGGTGGTGATGATGGTGAGCAGTTGGATGATCTTATTCATGCGCATGCTCAGTTCCGAAAGGTAGAGTTCCTGGAGGCCGTTCACCATGTCGCGGTAGGTGTCCACGAGGTCGGCAATGCGAATGACGTGGTCGTAAAGGTCGCGCAGGAAAACCTCGGAGCTTTTGTTTATGAAAAGGCTTTCGCATCTCGAGAACCGGTTGATGGCCTCGCGGAGCGGTACGACCGATTTGCGCAAGGTGAGCAACTGGAATTTCAGGTGGTGAATATGTTCTTTGGTATTTTCGGAGGGGGCAGTGGATATCTGGTCTTCGAGTTGTTCCATGCTTTTCTCGATTTGGTCGAGCACATGAAAGTAGTTGTCCACCACGTTGTCAATGAGCGCATAGGCTAAGTAGTCCACTTTTCGGGAGCGGATGCGGCCACTACCCGATTCCAACCGTTCCCGCACGGCAGCAAAAGTGTCGTCAGAATTTTCCTGAAAGGAGAGCAGGTAATTTTCGCCGAAATACAAGGCTATTTGCTCCGTAAAGAGTTCGCCGCTGCTTTCGTCGTAAGTCAGCGACTGGACGATGGTAAAAACGTCGTTGCCGTATTCCTCGAACTTGGGCCGCTGCCGGGTGTGGAGGATGTCTTCGAGCACGAGGGGGTGGATGTCGAAGTGTTTGCCATACTTTGCGATGAGTTCCACATCGTGCAACCCCCGCACATCGTACCACACGACGCCCTCGCCCGTGGTGATGGTGGCGTCTGCCGCCGGAAACTGCATGTCGAAATTCTGCTCGTTGTATTGTATGCGAAGGATGATGGGCTGCTCGACGACCTGTTCCCCCGTGAATTCGAGGGAGCCGGGCATGGCTCCCGGTTTCTTGCGTCTGATGTGTTGTTTTCTGGTGCGAGACATGGTTGAAGTGTATTGCGGTAAATCTACCAAAACTCACCGGTTTTCTTCCGCCAGCCTTCTTTTGTGCTCCCCGATAATTTTAGGCAACTGCTCCGGGCCAATGCGGCTGGCGATGATTTTCTTGTCCTTATCGAGCAGGTAAATTTTGGGCAAAGAGACGCCGTAGAATTTTTGCAAAGCCCTCGCCCGCATGTAGGGGTCGGCGGTGACTATCCACGGCATTTTTTCGTAGTTAATGTCGGAGATGGCTTTGTCTAATTCGCTCTGATTGGCCGAGGTGATGGAGAAAATTTCCACGCCTTTGTCTTTCCATTCATTGTAAAAAGGGATGAGTTCTCCTGTGGTTTTTTTGCAATGCGGGCAGCCGGGCTTCCATAGAAAAACCACGGTGTAATCTGCCTTCACATCGTAGAGGCTGATGAGGCTGTCGCTGAAACTATACGACTTTCGGTCGTAAGGTTGCACGAGCACGTCCGCGGCTTTTTTGCCCAACAGCACCCCGCGAATCATATAGGCGTCATCGGTGATTTTTTTGCGGCTTTCTTCCGAGACCCAGTCTGCCCGGCCGGTGGCGTAGTACTTGTCGGAAATGTGCACAAATACCGCGTCGAGGCCCATGACTTCCGGCACGAAGTATTTGTTGAGCAGGTAGGGCAGCGTCCATCGAAACACCTCTTCATTGGCCTGGGCTTTTTCCAAAATATAATCCACGGCCACGATGACGCTGTCTGGGAGTTGGGCCGTCAGCTTATCACTGATATAGTAATCTATTTTTTGTTTCAGGTAGGGGCTGTTGACGAAAACTTCCTGCGAAAAATCAAAGCCGTCGAAATAGTGGTTTTTGAAAAACTGCCACCTGAAAGTGCCGTCGTCGCCGGCGGGTGGGTCGGGAATCACCGGCTCCTGAAATGCCTTGATGAGCAGGGCCGCGTAGCTGCCGGGGTGCTGGGCAGCGAGTTCATTTTGATGAGAGCGTACCGCTTGGCTGATTTCTTCTAACTTCTTTTCCAGCGCGGTTTTTTCTTCCTTGCCGGCAGCATTCGTCAACTCCTCCTGCAACTGTTTTGAGGCGGCCACCTGCTCGCTCATGTATGACTGGTATTCCAGCAACAGCCTATTTTCCGGCGAGCCGTTGAACGTCAGGGAGCTACTGAAATCGGGGGCCTGGACGGCCATCGAAAAATGCTGCTCACCGGGCATCACCACGAATTCGAAGAACTTGTTTTCGGGTGGCATCAACACGAGGTAAATGCCGGAGGGCAGGGGTTCGCTGCCTTCGAAGGTGAACCGTCCATCCTTTAATTCCGCCGTGTCACGGCTAAAAACCTTGTCGCCGCGGCGGTAGCCGAGGTAAACCGATTCGCCTTCCCAGCCGCCTATGGTGGCCGAAATTTGGTAGGCTGGAGCCTGCGCCGAAACATTTTGTCGCCAGGCAAAAGAAAAAATCAGAAGGGCCAGGAATTTTAAATACTTCATGTTTCAGGGAATATCCGTTGGGTGATGGTCACGACTATTTTCAGCCGCCAAAGTTAGGGGCAAATATGATTCCGGGTAAGTGTGATGGCGGGCGTTATGATTTTATTTGGAAAAATGAAGCTCTAAGGCGTGGCCCTCACACTCCGTTCAAATAATTCAAACTGCGGATGATTTTCTTCAGCAGCGCTGCCCGCCTCCCCGGCCACCCGGACAAGGATTTTGCAGCATAAAAAGATTCCGCCGTTTGTTTTTTAATCAGGGACGCAGGCAATATCTTCGTCTGCGATATTATCCCTATTCCTTTACAAAACCTTATCCTTTATGAAAACGACACCCGACAGCACCGCTACCGCCGACCTTCGCTCCATAGCCCAAACCTGCCTCAGCTACGGTGGCCGTGCCGTGCTGGGCGCAAGGGGCCTTTGCGAGGTGTGGCTAAAAGAGCACTACGGCGAGGATAGCTGCCGGGTAATCACGGAGGAGCGAAGCGCCGGTGCAATTCCTTCGGCGAAAGCGGGACCAAGCCCGGCCCTGCGCATCGTTCCCAACCCGGCGGACGACGTCGTGCGGATACTCCTGGAAGTACCACAGGGCGATAGGCCCTTGCGCCTACAGGTGCTGACGCTGAACGGGCAGCAGGTATATGCCGGCCTGTTCCCATCGAATGGGGAATTGGTCGTTCCTGTGGCAGGCTGGCAGAATGGCCTGTA
>SCUG01000005.1 GCA_004297645.1 Saprospiraceae bacterium
AAGAGAGCGGTTCCCGATTTCTGCCAGCCGAAAGCTGGCAGAAATCGGGAAGTTTTTTTTAAACGTTACTAAACCTCCTAAACCAAAACCGGAAATTAAATTACGACACGATGCTTAATCAAACAGCCATATAGCCATTCCTCCATGCCAGCATTCGCACATCTCCACTGCCATACGCAATACTCGCTGCTCGACGGCGCTTCGGACATCTCAAAGATGATGGACAAAGCCAAGCGGGACGGCCAACTTGGCGTCGCCCTGACCGACCACGGCAATATGTTCGGAGCCTTCCAGTTTGTCAATGAGGCGAACAAGCGGGGGCTGAAACCCATCGTGGGCTGCGAGTTTTATTTGGTCGAGGACCGGCACAAGAAGCAGTTCCTGCGCTCAAATGGAGATGCAGATGTACGCTACCACCAGCTCCTGCTTGCCAAAAACCGAAAGGGCTATGAAAACCTGTCGAAGCTCTGCTCGCTTGGTTTCATCGAGGGGCTTTACGGCAAGTACCCCCGTGTTGACAAAGAGCTGATTGAAAAATACCACGAGGGTCTCATTGCCACAAGCTGCTGCATTGGGGCGGAGGTTCCGCAAGCCATCATTCACAAAGGGGAAGAAAAAGCGGAGGAATTACTGAAATGGTGGCTCAATATTTTCGGCGGCGATTATTACATCGAGTTGCAGCGCCACCGCGGCATGGAGGATGTGGACAACACCGGAATCAGCCAGGAAGACGTCAACCAAACCCTGCTCCGGCTTGCCAAAAAACACAACCTCAAGGTCATCTGCACCAACGATGCCCACTACCTCGAAGAGGAAGACTCCGCCCCGCACGACATCCTTCTCTGCGTTAACACCAACAGCCTTTTGGAAGATACAAAGAGGTTTCGCTTCCCCTCCAGCGATTTCTATTTCAAAACGCAGGATGAAATGAATACGCTCTTCGGCGACGTGCCGCAGAGCGTGGATTACACGCAGGAGATTCTGGACAAGGTGGAGCCGCTGAACCTCACCCATGATGTGTTGCTTCCAGCTTTCCCGGTACCCAATGGTTTCAAAACACAAGACGAATACCTGCGCCACCTCGCCTTCGAAGGCGCCAAACGCCGCTACGGCACCCTCACTCCTGCTATTGAGGAGCGGCTGAACTATGAACTTGGCGTCATCAAACAATCGGGATACCCCGGCTACTTCCTCATCGTGCAGGATTTCACCACTTCGGCCCGCCAGATGGGGGTATCGGTGGGGCCGGGGCGGGGTTCGGCAGCAGGTTCGGCGGTGGCCTATTGCATCGGCATCACCAATGTGGACCCCATCAAGTACAACCTGCTGTTCGAGCGATTCCTAAACCCCGAACGGGTGAGCATGCCCGATATTGACATAGACTTCGACGACGTCGGGCGGGAAAAGGTCATCAACTACGTACTCGAAAAATACGGCCGCAACCAAGTGGCTCAAATCGTCACCTATGGCACGATGGCCGCGAAGTCGAGCCTCCGCGACGTCGGGCGCGTGATGAACATTCCGCTACCGCAGGTGGATGCAGTGGCCAAATCATTTCCCTATCAGTTAGGCGCCACGCTCGAACAAGTGCTGGCACCGGGCGGTGTCTCACCAAAACTCAAAGAGAAACTCAACTCCGAAGACCTCGAAAGAGCCAGGAAATTCAGGGAATTGGCCGAAGGCCAAACCCCGGTTGGCCACATGATTCAAACCGCCCGCAAGCTCGAAGGCTCGGTGCGCAACACAGGCATCCATGCCTGCGGGGTGGTCATCACTCCCGACGACATCACGAAGTACGTGCCGGTGACGGTGGCAAAAGACAATGGCATGTTCGTCAGCCAGTTTGACAACCATGTGGCCGAAACTGCCGGCCTGCTGAAGATGGACTTCCTCGGCCTCAAGACCCTGACCATCATCAAAGACGCCATTCGCATCATCGAAGAAGCGCGCAGCATAAAAATAGACCCCGACGACATACCCTTAGACGACCCCGCCACCTATGAACTTTTCCAGCGCGGCGAAACGGTGGGCATTTTCCAATATGAAAGCGAGGGCATGCAAAAACATTTGAAGGAACTCAAGCCCAACAAGTTTGAAGACCTCATCGCCATGAACGCCCTCTACCGCCCGGGGCCTCTGCAATACATCCCCAACTTCATCGCCCGCAAACTCGGCAAAGAGGAAATTACCTACGACTTGCCCGAAATGAAGGAGTATCTGGAAGAAACCTACGGCATCACCGTGTATCAGGAGCAGGTGATGTTGCTGTCGCAAAAACTGGCCAGCTTTACAAAGGGTGAGGCCGACATTCTGCGCAAGGCCATGGGCAAAAAGCAAAAAGCCGTGCTCGACAAGATGTTCGACAAGTTCATGGATGGCTGCGCCAAAAATGACCACCCGAAAGAAACTTGCGCGAAAATCTGGCGCGACTGGGAGGCGTTTGCCAGCTACGCCTTCAACAAATCGCACTCCACCTGTTATGCCCTCGTGGCCTTCCATACCGCCTATCTCAAAGCCAACTACCCGGCGGAATTCATGGCCTCCGTGCTGTCAAACAACAAAGACAACATCACCGACATCACCAAATTTCTGCGCGAGTGCGAGCGCATGGGCGTAAAAGTGCTCGGCCCCGACATCAACGAGTCGTCCTCCTGGTTCACCGTAAACAAGCAGGGGCAAGTGCGGTTTGGCCTTTCCGCCCTCAAAGGCGTAGGTGAGGGACCGGTCGAAGAAATCCTCGCAGCGCGCGAAAAACAGGGAATATTCACCTCCGTTTTTGATTTTGTGAAACGCCTGAACACCAAAGCCGCCAACAAAAAAGTGCTCGAAAGCCTCGTGCTCGGTGGCGCCCTCGATTGCTTTGAAGACATCCACCGGGCGCAGTATTTTGCACCGAGTGGAAAGTTCGACAGTTTCACCGAACACATCCTCCGCTTCGGCACCGAATACCAGCAGCGCCAGGAAAGCGCCGCCATGTCGCTCTTTGGCGACATCAGCGCCTTCGACATCTCCGACCCGGAACCGCCCGCCACAGAACCCTGGTCTCTCATTGAACTGCTCGAACGGGAAAAGGAAGTCACCGGCATTTACATCTCCGGCCACCCACTCGACGACTACCGCATGGAGGTGGAAAATTTCACCACTTGCTCCCTCGAAGAACTGACCCAAAAGAAAGGACAGACCATAAAAATCGCCGGCATCGTCAGCAACGCCTCGCATCGGACCAGTAAGAAAGGCACGGGCTGGGGCCTGTTCACCATTCAGGACTACAATGCCTCCATCGAGTTCCCGCTGTTCAGCGACGACTACATGAAGTTCAAGGGCTTTTTCGAGGTGGGCAACTGCGTATTCATCACCGGCGCTTACGAGCCGCGCTGGGGCAAAGAGGAGGAATACCAACTCCGCATCAAAGAGGTCACCCTGCTCGAAAACGCCAGCCGGGAAAACGCCAACTCCATCACCCTCAAGCTCCCCGTCGAAACCCTGACCGGCGAGTTGATTGAACGATTGGAAGGTTTGTGCAAAACCCACAAAGGCACCCAGCAACTCCGCATGGTGCTGCTCGACTACACGAACCGCACAAGCCTCAGCTTCGCCTCGAAATCGAAAAAAGTAAAGGTGGACAATGACTTCGTCTCGGCGGTGAAGGAGCTGGGGGTGGAGTGTGTGGTGGGGTGAGAAAAATTTATTGAACCCATTGTTTCTTCGGCTGTTTTTATCATAACTTTGTACCAACTTCCCTACGATGAGACATACGTAGGTTCTCTTTCAAAAAAATGAAAAAGAAGAAAAAGCCTGCTGAAGCAGGCTTTTTTTTTAACTACCCATCCTATGCCGGCAACTACCTCCGTACTCAGGGTAAACTTCTATTTCGACGGCTTCAACTTTTACTATGGGCTGAAATCGAAAGGCTGGAAATCGTTTTATTGGCTCGACCTTGTTTCCTTCTCCGAGAAATTCCTTCGACCCAACCAGGAACTTCAATCCGTCAACTACTTCTCCGCCGTGCCGCACGAACGGGGCAAGGCTGACCGCCAGGATTTGCTTTTCTCCGCCAATAAGTTGAACCCAAAGTTTAGTTTGTTCCTGGGCAAATACATGAAGAAGCACATCACTTGCCACAACTGCTCCACTCGTTTTCAGACCTTCGAGGAAAAACAAACGGACGTGCAAATCGCCACCAAAGTCATAAGGGACGTGGTGCTGGACAAATGCGACGTGAGCATCCTCGTCACCGCCGACAGCGACCTGATTCCACCGATTGATTTCATCAGGGAAGTCAATCCAATGCACAAAGTAGTCGTACTGTTCCCTCCAAACAGGTCATCTTTCGATTGGAGAGCCAAAGCCAATGCTGCCATCAGCCTCGATCGGCACTTTGATAAGTTTCAGAACTCCATGCTTCCCAATGCGGTGACGCTGCCGAATGGATATGTTTGCAGTCGCCCCGGGAATTGGGTTTGAACGCTGGGAATGAGTTCGTGTCGGCGGTGCAGGAGCTGGGGGTGGAGTGTGTGGTGGGGTGAGAAGGATTGAAACTTTCCCTCTCGAAAAGCTACTTTTGAAAAAAAATCATCGCCATGCCAACTGCCGCCGCCGAAATACAATCTCCGGTCAAAAGACCGGGAGCAAGTGTTTGCCCTCCTTCGCCAGCACCAAGCCCAAACACCAGCCTTCGGCGTAGCCAAAACCGGCTTGTTCGGCTTGTTCGGTTCCTTCGTGCGGGGCGAGCAGACGGACGGCAGCGACGTGGGCATCCTCGTGCAATTCGAGCGGGGCAAAAAGACCTTCAAAAACTTCATGCGGCTCGCCTATTTCCTGGAAGCCTTATTTAACCTCAAAACAGAGGTGGTGACGACGGAGAGCCTCAGCCCATTCATTTCTCAAGCCTCACATCCTAAAAGAAGTGAAGTATGTCTCGTTCCCTGATTGAGTTTTTGCGACATATCCACGTCGAGATTGACTTCTTGTCAGCGCGATCGCAAGATATCACCTACGAGGCTTTCATCCAGGATGAAGTGCTGATTCGCACCTTCACCTGTAGTTTCGAGGTTAGAGCTTGTTTGCGTTTTTCACCGGAAGCTAAAACGCAAACAAGCTTTAACCCATCTGACCTCTTCTCCACCCTCTACCGCACCAGCGTCAAATCCCCCTTCACCACCTTTTTCGAGCCATCGGCAAAGAGCACGATGCCATAATAAACGTACACATCCGAAACGACAGGAGTGCCCTTGACCGTGCCGTCCCAGCCTATGTCCGGGTTGTTGGCTGCGAGGTTGGAGCCTTCGTAAACCTGCTTGCCCCAGCGGTCGAAGACGTGGAGCAATTGCACCTTTTCGATGCCTTTTCCGAGGATGTAAAACTTATCGTTGAGGCCGTCGTGGTTTGGGCTGAAGGCATTCGGCACCAACACGCTGAGAATGAGTTCCACATTCACCAAAATGCTGCCCTGGGTTTTACAGCCCATAGTGTCGGTCACAGTGAGAGTGTAGAGAATGGTATCGAGCGAAGTCGTAATCGGCGAGGGACAGTCTGTGCAACTCAGTCCCGCCGCCGGGCTCCACTCGAAGAGCAGCGTTGAGTCGAGTGTAACGGCTTCGATGAGGAGCGAATCGCCCCGTTCGATGTTCGCCTCGCCGGGCAGGCTCAGGTAAATTTCACCCGGTGAGCCGATTTCAAAATCCTGCGTTTTCAGGCAGCCGTATTCGTCCTGCACATACAAAGTGTAGCCTCCTGCGGCAAGCTGGCCGAAGGTGGGCATTTCCTGAAAGGCTGAGCCATCGAGGCTGAATTGCAAACCTGAAGCATTGCCAAAAATATCTATTGAACCGTTGGCTTCGCCAAAACATGCGGTGCCGGTGAGGTCGTAGGTGAAGGCAAAATCCGGCACTTCCATGAGTGTGGCAGAAGCCGTGACAAAGCAGCCGTTGACATCGGTGACGGTGAGGCTGTACTCGCCGGGAGGCAGCCCGTCGAGCATATTCTCATTTCCCGAAGGGACACTCCACTGGTACGCATAGCCCGGCGCACCGCCACTGACGGTTGCCGTCAGGCTCCCGTTCTCCGTGCCGGGGCAGGGGAGTTCGGGCGTCAGGCTCACCTCGATATCTGCCCCCACCGTCAGCGTGACGACATGGGTGCTGTCGCAACCTTCAAGCGAGGGCCAGGTTTGCACATATTCGCCCGGCTGGCTGATGTATTCTCCAAAAATGAGCGCGCTGTCGCCGAAGCATATCGTGACATTTTCCTTTATCAAAAAAGTATCGTTGACCACGAGGTGAATGGTGTGGGTGCTGTCGCAGCCGCCAGCGCTTTGGTAGGTCATGGGATAATCTCCCGGCACATTGGTAGGAGTGCCGAAGATATCGGCGGTCTCGTTTTCACAAATGATGATGTTCTCCTCCGTCTGAAACGTGTCGCTCACCGTGAGGGTGATGACGTGGGTGCTGTCGCAACCATTGGCGCCGGGGAAGGCCATGCTGTAAACCCCCGGCACATTAGTGGGGGCGCCGAAGATGTCCGCCGTTTCGTTCCCGCAGATGTGGATGGATTCGGAGGTATGCACCGTGTCGTTCACTGCCACGTTCAGTTGGTGCATACCCACGCAAAGGTTGGCACCCGTCACCGTCACGGAGTACAAGCCTGCCTCAGCAGGTGTCATGTGTGGGATGACCGGATTCTTTTCACCGGAGGTGAAACCCTGTGGCCCCGACCATTGGAATAAATCCCCGCCGCCGGCAAACAACCTCAGCGTATCGCCTTCGCAGACGGGGCTGTTGCTCGTGGTGCCGAGGCCCGGCAGCGGCAGCACGGTATAAACCACCTCGTCTGGCTGGGTGTATCCGCATTGGAAAGTAATGGTGACAAAGTAAACCGTTGTGACCAATGGTGTGACAGTAGGGTTGGCAATGTCGTAATCGCTCAGCGTTGCAGCGGGGAACCAACTATAGACCAATCCATTGGGGTCGGCCTGCAAAACGGCGCTGTCGCCGGGGCATTTCTCTATGTCTTCCATAGCCTGAATGGCGGGTGGGCCAAAGCAAATAGAATGCCCGTTGAACGCTATGCCGGAAGCCCCGCTAAACCCGAAATACACCGTGGACACGCCCCCGAAAATATTGTTGACGATGTCATCGGAATAGGTGAGGGTGACAGAGTCGAGCGTGACGGTTAGTTTTTTATTGGAGGGGTTCCAGCTCACGTTGAAACAATGGTCGTTGCAATCTTGAAGGTTGGGCAGGGCGAGCGGTCCGGCGAGGTTATCCCCAGAGTTGTGGTCCACGCTGCCGTTGCGCATCACGGCGATGTGGTCTTCGATGGGGTCGCCGTGAGGAGCGTTCTGAAAGTCGTCGAATTGTACGGCGATAGATGGCGAAAGGCCCTCGTAGCCCAGCCCGCCGCCGGTGGTGCCCGTGCCGGAATTGGACGTGGAGAAGATAAAAGACATGCCGTCGCCACCATTTTCATTGCACCCGAAATTCATGCGGGCCTTCAGGTTGAACGGGGTGTAGAGGCTGTAGGTGCCATTCGAAAATATAGTGCCGGCCTGCCCGGCTGAATCAGGCGTGAGTTGGTAGCAACTGCCCCCCAGATTGGCGGCGCTGCCGTTCACCACCAGCGTTTGGCTGTGGATTTTATTAGTAAAAAGGAGAAGTCCGGCCAGGGCCGGCAATAAAATGGTGACGCTGGTAAATGCGCTGTACCTCTTTTTTCTCTTCATGAAACCAGTATTTGTAAACGGCTTTGATATCGGGAGGGCGAACCGTTAAGCAACGGGCAATGCCCGTGGAGAATAAAAAATCGCAAATCGGTGAGTATCAAAATTTGCTCCGAAAAAGGCGGGGAGGCTCGTCAGGAATTTCGGAATAACTCCATCCTCCATAAATTGGGCTTTCTATTCTTCCTTCACGGTTTCTCCCGGCCATTCGAGTATATTCGCACATCTCAAAATTCAAAACCGCCAACGAATGACGCAACTTATCTGGCTACGGGCAAATACCAGGTGGTGGTCAAGGTGATTGATATTTTGGGCAATGACACCACCAAAATGCTGTCGGTGGAAATCTAAGGCGAAAGGGTTATTTTCGCCTTGAAATCAAATCAATAATCATGTGGGTAGAAAACATTTCGCTGGAAAATATCAAGTGCTTTGAAAATACCTCCATACGCTGCGGGACGGGTAAGGCGCCTCATAAATGAGTGACCCTGTTGGGGGAAAACGGGGGCGGCAAAAGCACTGTTTTACAAGCTACGGGACTTTTGCTGGCGGGGCCGGAGGGGGCTTTGCAGTTGACCGGTAATCGCAGGCTCGAAGGCTGGCTAAAAGACGAAAGTGATAAGGGTAAAATAAGCCTCAGGATACACAAGGAAGATGCCGACCCTGGCGAATTCGGGGAAGAAAAAAAAAGAACCGCTTTTGGCTATACCTTTTTTATCACGGGCAGGAAGCCCTTGAAAATCCGTAATAAACAATACAGTGAGCCTGGCATCGTGGAGAATTCAGACAAGATTTTGACTTGGCTAAGGAGGAATGCACTGTTGTCGAAAGGCAAAGGATGGTTTGCAGCAGGTTATGGACCATTCAGGCGCTTATCTCAAAAACCTGGGCAGCGTGTTGTACCCTCCCTGTTGAACCCCGACCGTTACAGCAACTTTCTGACGCAGTTTGATGAAGGCGAGCCACTGTCCCGTTTCGAGCAGTGGATGGTTTTGCTGGATTACCAGATTGCGAAAAACAGTGAATCGGGCAAATTGGCAAAACGGCAGCAGGACATGGGCATTGAAGCCATCAACCGCCTGTTGCCGGAAGATGCCAGCTTTGAACAGGTAGATGAGAACGGCATGATTTGGTTCAAGGTGGGTGGCAACCGGGTACCGACCCAAAACCTCTCCGATGGATTTCGCAGTGTGCTTGCTTTGGCGGGCGACCTGATTTGGCGCATGCTGGAAGCCTATCCCAATAGCAGCGAACCCTTGAAAGAACCGGGGGTTGTGTTGATTGATGAACTGGACATTCACCTGCAGCCCATCTGGCAACGTGAAATCCCCGGTATCTTGCGGGAAGTGTTTCCAAATATTCAATTTATCGTGGCAACACACAGCCCTTTGATTGCTGCCGGGGCAGGGCCGGACGCCGTCACCTATCGCATCCGCCAGGAAGGCGGGGATATCAGTGTTGTTCAAATTGACAATATCGCATTCAAGAGTGTGGACGATATACTCCAGAGTGAAGCATTTGACCTGGTTTCGCCTTATTCACCGGAGGTAGAAGAAACCATGCAGTCTTATCTCAAGCTATACTGTCGAGCGTTAGGTTTTGTCCATCCCGGGTATTGGGCGCTGGCTTCGCTGGCTTAGGGGTTTGGGGGCGAAGCCCCCAATATCCCCTCCCCCCGGCACCGCCGGAGGCGGCG
>SCUG01000549.1 GCA_004297645.1 Saprospiraceae bacterium
AAATCGTCAAAAAGAAAAATGTTGCAGCAGGAGGAAGGGGGGCTTCCTGTTATTTTAAAAGGGAAAAATTCTGCCTTTTTCCATTTGAAGATAAAAACCAATAAAACGGGGGAATTCAAAGAGGGGGGAACGATAACATAATCGTAATCTAAGGGCGATTTTGCAAAAACGAAGCCAAAGTATTAAAGCGGTTACAGAAGACCAGTGGCAAAGGTCGCGACAAAACTCACAGGCCTTCCGGATATTATCTCATCAGATTTACCTCGCCAGCGAACAATACCACCTCGCCGTCTATGAATTCTACATTCATAGAATAGAGGTAGGTACCGGGGTCCATTTGTTTCCCGCCGCCGTAGCCATCCCACCCGCAGGCTGGATCACCGGGAGGTAGCGGTTCATTCATTTCATAAATCAAACCGCCCCAGCGGTTGAAGACTCTCAGGTCTTTGATAGCCACCACCTCGAAACCGGCGTATGGGCTAAACACATCATTGATGCCGTCGCTGTTGGGGCTAAAAGCATTGGGAATGTAAACATCCCGCGATTTCCGAACGATGATGCCGATATTGTCGTCCAAGGTGCAGCCAGCCGTATCCACCATGTGGAGGTGATACGTCACCGTTTCCAGCGGCCGGGCCACTGGGTTGGGGCAATCGTCACAACTCAGGCCATCACTTGGCGTCCACGAGAATGCAACATTATTGAGCGGGTAAATGTCCGGGTCGAACCGTACCTCCTCGCCGTATTTTATGGTACGGTTATCTCCGAGTTCCAGAAACATCTCCTCTTTGGCGGCGATGAGGAATTCTTCTTGTTGTATGCAGCCGTTCGCATCTTCTATCACTAAATTTTGCACCACCCCGGCTTCCACCTCAAAATCTTTCTGATTGCCAAGGTTGGTTCCCGATGTTACTCTTGCTGACCAAGGTTCAATGGCATTGCTTACTCCCAAAATATGGAGATAGGCTTTGTCGCCAAAACACACCGGAGCATCCATCTGATAATCCATTTCTATGGCGGCCGGTTCTTCCACTGTGTAGGTAGCCGTTTCACTACAAACACCCGTGGCATCAGTGATGGTGACGGAATATTCGCCGGGAGGCAATTGCCAGGCTGAGGAGTAATTGCCCGTGGTGACATTGGGCGACCATGTATAGGTGAACGGCGGGTTTACCCCTACAGGGTAAATGTCGATGACACCGTTATTGGCACCGTTGCATTTAACATCGGTCACGTATGGGTTTGGGTAAATGACAGCATACACGCCGACTACCACGCTTCCCTGGCTCTGGCAACCATTGTCGTCCTGCACGGTGACAGAATAGGTGCCTGGGTTCAGAAATCCAATTGAAGCACTCGATACACTGGGGTTCGTCTCCCAAAAATACTGGTAATCACCAGACACGGTTCCGCCGTGAACGTCATCCACAAAAGCTACTCCGTCAAGGCTGCCGTTGCAGCTCGCATCAAAGGCTTCGAGGAAAATTTGAAGCGGTGCCGGCGTGGCTATGTTATAATTATACTGTGTCACGCTGTCCAAATTATCCGTGATGGTGAAAAGGTAGTCTCCAGCAGCCATTTCTGAAAAATCCACTTGCCCGTTATATGCAGCAATAGTGGCGTTTCCAGATTCCCCGGTCGTCAGGTTTTGATATTCAACCCCATAAGGTGCGTTGCCCCCCAGGGCCTGTACGCTGATAGAGGTGCGGTCGCCATGACAAGGCACGGGGTTTTGCAGGGCTGCCGCCACTACACCAAGTGGCGGGCAGGCGACACTCGCTGACGGCGTATTCCCGGTGTAAGCGTTTTGGCCGATGCCCGCCCCAATGATGGAAAAAGAAATTCCGATGTTTACATTCAAGGAATTTGGCGGCATGAAAGGGTCAGTTTGGGTATCTATTATTTCAATGGTAGTGCAGCCGCCTGCATTGCTAAATGAAAAAAATGGCACAGCGATTCCATTTTGGTAAGTCAACGTATTAAAGGGGGCATTTAATGAAAAGGTGAAATAATCGTAAGCCGTGGCTTCGGACGGAGCCTGAATCGGGCTTGCAGCCACCCAATTACCATTGAGGCTTTGAAAATTAGTCAGTTGAAGCCCGCCTGCGATGGCGCGCAAAGTAACCTGTGCACTGCTCGTGACAGATTGTGGTGGCGACCAGTCCACCTGGGGCACTACTGAAAATCTGATGGAATTGTCCGGAAGTTGTTCGAGTAAGCCCTGCACCTGAGTAAAAGCGGGTACAATCAGAAGCAGAGTGGGGGGCACGAACGAAGCGAGACGTTGAATGAGTGTCATAGTTCGCGCTATTTTGATGTATGGGTAATCAGCACCTTGCAACAACCATGCTAAACTACCGCAGAAGTTTTGGGATTTCCTGTGAAAAAATATCCTCTGGCACAAAGCTGCCCACTCATGGTTTCAACCACAGAGTTGGCTGCGTGCAGAATTGCTCCACGTTTTGATAAAACTGGCCTGCGTGGCGGCCATCCACCAAGGCATGATGGGCTTGAATGGAGAGCGGCATTTTCAGGTGGCCGTTTTCTTCGAAAACTTTTCCCCATGTGATGCGGGGCACGCTGTCGTGTGGGTGATAGTGCATGGCATGCTGTACGCCAGTGAATGCAATCCACGGAAGCGACGATAGATAAAGGTAGTCGTCACGGCCTGCCTCATCTTCGAAGGTGGGGTCGGTTTGCATCCGTGCTATTTTCGCAGTAGCCCGCTCCATGAAATCGTGAAACAGGAGTGAATAGTCCACTTCGCAAAAACTGAAAACGTCTGAGGCTTCGGTGGCAATGGAAAACGACGGGTGAACCACCTCATGCTCTACAACCTGCTCTCCGCGAATTCGTTGCCGCAACTCCGGAATTTCGTTCGCTGCACGTGATACAAGCCACGCTACCGCAGGCATGAATCTGAAGCCACCGGACTTTAGCGCCGGGTAAAGTTCTGTCACACTGACATTGGCACAAATGGAAAAGTGCGGGTGGTTCATTGAACGGAAAAAGTCGAAATGCTTTTGCCGGTGCCGGTCGTTGAAGCTAATGTTTTTCATGTGGGAAAGTAGGTGGCTTACCGAGGCAATTGTCCAAAGCAATTGCGCCCGAACGGTCTGAATGCAAAAGGCCGGCAGGTTTTGACATGCCGGCCTTTTGCCGCTCCTGTTGGTGCGTCACTGAATGCGCTCCAACGTATAAATGGTGGTGGCTATCGCCTCTTTGGCAGGGTCATCGGGTTGGCGCTCCGTCAACGTAATTTCCAACTGGCTGCACGCTGTGACCGTACTCGTCAGATGGGACTCCATGTTCATGGAGTTTTTAGTGTCAAAAGTAAGCGTTTGTGTGTCCGAATCGAAATGGTAAGTGCCTGAGTTGCCCACCCCTGATTCACCTATGGTCATAGAAATTTTTCCATCTTTTGTGAACTCATACTGGGTGCTCATCAGCTCCTCCTTGGCCATGTTAAGGATGGTCGCCGACAGTTTTTCAGACTGGATGTCCGCCGACTTGACCTTCCATTTGCCGGTGAAAGAGCAAGAATCACTGTTGCAAGATGAAGCCAAGGCCACAAGGGCCAATGCGAAAAGGGAGAAAAGTAGTTTTTTCATGCGTGATTTGATTTAATTTTTGCAAAGCTATAAATGAAAAGCATGCCAAAAAAATATAAGGTATCGGCTTTGACACAGCAATTGTACCGGTGATGTCAATGGAATGGGCCGGGTGTTGAAATTTTTATGTTCAGCTCCTATCTTTCTCCATCTTGGAATATTCTTTTACCTTGTCAAACCAAATTTCCCGCCGAGCCGTCTTTTTTAAAAAAAAGCTTATGAAGAAAATCACCGTCGCTTCGCTCGCCCTTTTCCTCCTTGTAGCCACCGGCTGCACAAAAGAAAAACTGCCAACCTGCCCGGACTGTAAGTTCACCTGCCTGACACCAGGTGAAGCTGGCGTTCTCACCAACGATTGCTTAGACAATTATTCCTGTTCTTTCGAGTTGCATAAAAACGCTATGCTTGATTATTCGGGCAGCAACACCGGGCCATACATTGAATCGGGCAACAAATTAGTCTTTGCACTCTCCTCCGCCACTCAGGGTTCCCCAATGGTGGCGGATGATGAAATTACCACCGTCCTTTATTTTGAAATTGATGCAGCACAGCAGAGTTTTTTAGCCGAAGGGGACCTAATGGATTTACTCAACCTGCGTTTTCAGCAACTTTGTTATTGTGTGGATATTAGCAGGAAAAAGCCAACCGGCGGCTGCATGCAGGGTCAACGCATAGACGGCAGCCACTGGATGGTGCAGGGCAACCTGACTTTCAGTTACGATTTTGGTACTGTGCCCTTTAAGTTTGAGGCCGTTTTCAGTGATTGAGGCCAAGGATGGCGTCAGCCGATTTCCACCACGGCATCTCCCTGTTCCACCAGCGTTTTTTCGGTTAGATAAACCTGCCTGACCAACCCCGCCACGGGTGAAACCACCGTGCTTTCCATCTTCATGGCTTCAATGGTAAACAGCGGCTGTTGGGCCTTCACAGCCTCCCCTTCTTTTACCATAATGCTGCCGAGGTTGCCCTGAAGAGGGGCGCCGATGTCGCCGGGTTTGTCCGCCTTTTTGTTGCGTATCAGGGTGGATTTGACCGACCGGTCGCGCACATTAACCGTGCGGGTAGTGCCGTTGTAGCGAAAAAACACCATCCTGTTTCCGGCGGCATCTGGCGCTGTTACGTTGAGGTACTGGATGAGCAGTGTTTTGCCTTCGGCAATTTCAATCAGCATCTCTTCATTTGGCTGCAAGCCATAAAAAAACACTTGTGTGGGCAGGCGGCTCACATCACCATAGGCCTCATCATGGGCGAGGTAGTCCGGGAATACTTTGGGATAGAGGTTGAATGAAAGGAAATCCCGAAGGGAGACATCTTCCCCGAATTTTTCCTGAAAGGCCTGGAAATCCCCACCGAAATCTATGGGTTGTAAATGGGCGTTGGCTGCTCCGGTCATAGGTGTTTCGCCTTTCAACACCACCTCCACCATTCGCGGCGGAAAACCGCCCTCCACCTGCCCAAGTTCACCACGCAGCAGGGCTTTGAGGCTGTCGGGAAATGACAGGTTTTCGCCTTTCTCCAAAATGTCTTCAGGAGCGAGGTCATTGGCCGTCATAAACATGGCCAGGTCGCCCACCACCTTCGAGCTGGGTGTGACTTTCACAATGTCGCCGAGCAGGAAATTGGCGTGGCGGTAATTTTCCTTTATTTTATCAAACTTGTCTTCTAATCCCAACGACCGGGCCTGAGGCCGGAGATTGGTGTATTGCCCGCCTGGTATTTCATGCTCGTAAACTTCTGCCGTGCCGGAGCGCAGCTCGCTCTCGAAGGGGTAGTATATTTCCCGGACGGCCTCCCAATAATTGGAAAAAGCATTGAGGCTTTTTAAATCCATTGGGTGCTCCCGCGGGTGCCCCTGCATCGCCGCCACGATAGAGTTGAAATTGGGCTGGGAGGTAAGCCCCGACATGCTGGCTAAGGCCACATCCACCACATCCACCCCGGCCTCTATGGCTTTGAGGCAGGTGGCCGGCTGGATGCCTGCGGTATCGTGTGTATGAAGATGGATGGGAATTCCGAGGTGCTTTTTCAATGCCGTCACCAACACCGTGGCAGCCTGTGGTTTCAACAGCCCCGCCATGTCTTTGATAGCGAGGATATGAGCGCCGCTGTCTTCCAGCCGGCGGGCCAAGTCGAGGTAATAGTCGAGGTTGTACTTCGGGCGATTTTTGTCCATGACGTCGCCGGTGTAACAAATGCAGGCTTCGGCGATGGCCGCCGTGCGCTCCCTGACGGTGCGGATGCTTGTCAGCATGGAGGGAATATAATTCAGCGAGTCGAAAATTCGGAACAGGTCAATGCCGGTCGTCGCGGCCTCCTCAATGAATTTCTCGATGAGGTTGTCGGGGTACGCTGTGTAACCCACGGCGTTGCTACCGCGGAACAGCATTTGGAGCAGGGTGTTGGGGATGGATTCCCGCAGGGAGGCCAGCCGTTCCCACGGTGATTCGTGCAGAAAGCGCATGGCCACGTCGAACGTGGCGCCTCCCCAGACTTCCATACTGAAGAGCTGGTGACCATGTGCTTGCGCAAATTTTTCCGCCACTTTCAACATGTCTTTGGTGCGCATGCGCGTTGCAAGCAGCGATTGATGGGCGTCGCGGAAGGTAGTGTCGGTATAGTGAATGGCAGTTTGGCTGCTGAGCCATGCGGCGAATTTTTCAGGGCCGAGGTCGTCGAGCATTTGTTTGGTGCCGGGTTTTGGCGTATTGTCTTTTGGGGAGTTCAATTCGGGTACTGCCGGTTTGCGAAACTTGTGCGTGGCCGCCTCTTTGCGGTACTGTTCTGGAATGTCCGGGTTGCCATTTACGATGACTTCTGAGAGAAAACGCAGAATCTTGGTGCCCCGGTCCCGGCGGCGCGGCATCTCGAAAAGTTCGGGATGCTGCCCGATGAACTGTACCGTGGCCTGCCCTGAGCGGAACTCTTCGTTTTGGATGAGGTTTTCCAAAAAACCGATGTTGGTCTGCACGCCCCGAACGCGGAACTCCAACAGTGCGCGGAACAGCCGGTCGCAGGCGCCCCGGAAAGTGCGCCCCCAGGCCGTCACCTTGACGAGCAGGCTGTCGAAGTAGGGTGTGATTTCGGAGCCGGCGTACGAATTGCCCGCATCCAGGCGAATGCCAAAGCCAGCGGGGCTGCGGTAGGCGATGATGGTGCCGTAATCGGGTTGAAAATCTTCGGCTGGTTTTTCCGTCGTGATGCGGCATTGTACGGCGAAGCCGTTGCAGGTAACGTCGCTTTGCCGCCCGATGCGCAGCCTTTCGTGGCCGAGGTCGTAGCCTTGGGCAATGAGAATTTGGGAGCGCACCAGGTCTATGCCCGTCACCTCTTCGGTGACAGTATGCTCCACCTGAATGCGAGGGTTCACTTCGATGAAATAGACGTTTTGGTCTTCGTCCACGAGGAACTCCACGGTGCCGGCGTTGTTGTACCGCACGGCTTTGGCAATGCGGAGGGCATGGGCATAGAGCCTGTCTTTCGTCTGCTGTTTCAGCGAAAGCGAAGGGGCTATTTCCACCACTTTTTGAAAGCGGCGCTGCACCGAACAATCCCGTTCGAAGAGGTGCACCATGTTGCCATAGTTGTCGCCTAAAATCTGCACCTCGATATGTTTGGGGTTTTCGATGAATTTTTCAAGGAAAACCGTGTCGTCGCCGAAGGCCTTGAAAGCTTCGGTGCGCGCCTCGTTGTAATTTTGGAGGAGTTCACCTTCCGAGCGGCACACACGCATGCCGCGGCCGCCACCGCCGGAGACTGCTTTTAGAATGACGGGGTAGCCAATTTTATTCGCCCACCGTGTGAGGTCGCTTTCCGCTGTAAAATCTGAGCCGCCGGGAATCATGGGCACCCCGGCATTTTGAGCTACTTTTTTCGCTTCCAACTTGTCGCCAAGCGCCTGCAAGACCGCCGGCGACGGCCCGATGAAAGTGATGCCGGCTGCGGCGCAGCGCTTAGCGAACTCTTCATTTTCCGAGAGGAAACCATAACCGGGGTGGATGGCCTCCGCACTGTGCCGTTGCGCCACCCGGATTATTTCGTCCATGTCGAGGTAGGGCTTCAAGGGCTCATCATCGGGGCCTACCTGATAGGCCTCGTCCGCTTTCAGCCGGTGCAGCGAAAAGCGGTCTTTGTAGGTGTAGATGGCTATGGTCGTTATGTGCAGTTCGGTGGCTGCCCGGAAGATGCGGATAGCGATTTCGCCACGGTTGGCGACGAGGAGCTTTTTAAAAGCAATGGGTGGAGGATTGCTCATGTGTCTGATGTTGGTTGAATGAAATGGCTGGGTCAGGGCAGTGATAGGTTTTACCGGAAGGGCAGGAATAAGTTCCAAAAATTCATGGAAGCGGCACGGGCAAAGATGAACATTATGGCCGCAATTTTTCAACAAATTTTTGGTAGTCCATGCCGCCGAAGGTGCCGGAACTCATTAGTAGCAGGTTGCGCCCATTCCAGTGCTGGCCTGATAAGAAGTCTTCCAGAGTGGAGCGCTCCGTGAAAACCAGCAGGTTGGGGTGCCCGAACTTTTGCCGGATTTCTTCCGGTTCGATTGGGGGCATGTTTTTCATGGCCAATGTATGCGGGCTGTAAAAAACTGTGGCCAGCCCGGCCGCGGCGAGGGTGCCTTTGTATTGCGGCAGAAAATCTTTGTTCAGGCTGCTGAAAGTGTGCAATTCCACACAGGCTACGAGCTCCCGTTCGGGGTATAATTGGCTGACGGCATCTACGGTAGCTTTCACTTTAGACGGTGCGTGAGCGAAATCCTGCCAGGCGTTGAAGCCCGGTTTCCCGGCAATGAGTTGCAGTCGTTTGGCTGCTCCTTTGAAAGTGGAAGCTGCTCGCCAAAAGTCAGTTTCAGAAATGCCCAGCTCACGGCACGCAAACCAGGCAGCTTGCAAGTTGGCGAGGTTGTGAGCGCCGAAGATTTGCAATTCGCAGGAAGGATGGCCGGCCGGCCGGGCTACGGTTTTGCCGGCTTCGATGGCATACGGGAAGCCCGAATAGGGCTGTTGCCGGAACGGCCGGGCGGTTTTTAACAGATCCTGCAAATGCTCGTCTTTTTCATAAAAAATGAGAAGGCCGCTTGCGCTCATCGTTTCCATGAAAAGCCCGAACTGCTGTTTGTATTCTTCAAAGGTGGGGAATACATTGATGTGGTCCCAGGCTATGCCGGTGATGATGGCGATTTGCGGGCGGTAGTGCAGGAACTTTGGCCGCCGGTCTATGGGGGAAGAGAGGTATTCGTCGCCCTCGATGACCATGACGGGTGCATCGGAGAGACGCACCATGGCGTCGAAACCTTCCAATTGCGCACCGGCGAGGTAGTCGAAGTCCCGGCCCGATTGCTTCAGCACGTGCATAATCATGGCGGTAGTGGTGGTCTTTCCGTGGCTGCCGGCCACTACGACCCTCGTTTTTTCACGGGCATGCTGAAAGATAAATTCGGGGAATGAAAACACCGGCAACCCCAATGCGTGCGCCTGGGTAAGTTCGGGATTTCCCGGCCGGGCGTGCATGCCGAGGATGACGGCGTCAAGTTCTGGCGCAATTTTTTCAGGGTACCAACCTGACGCAGCGGGAAGGAGGCCCGCCTTCTCCAAACGAGATTTCGCCGGGTCGTAAATTTCATCATCGGAACCGGTCACCGAATGTCCGTTTTTTTGAAGAGCAAGGGCCAGGTTGTGCATGACTGCACCCCCTATGGCAATGAGATGTATCCGCATGTTGTATTTTTGTAAACTTGATGCTGTGTAAAGTGCTACACGAAAAACAGGATGTTACCCTATGGGTGAATTTCCGTAACTTTGGAGGCAAATTTAGTTGGGCCGCCGAAATAAAGCGTTTTGTGGGCACGTTATGGCACTGAATTTTTAAAACGTTACTTCTTCCTTCATCCAAAATTCATATTGTAATGAAAAAAAACACCCTGAAACAATTGCTCATCATCGTTGCCTTTTTTGCTTTGGCAGCCAGTGTATCCTCTTGCAACAAGGGATATGGTTGCCCCACCAACTTCAAAGCAGTTAATGCTGTGACTGCCGCCGTTCACTTTGTCAGGTAGTTCGCTGTGTTTTACGTTGTTCGTTGCCCATTGGGCAATGAGACCTGATGGCCAACGAACAACCATCAGCCAATGTCGTTTATGAATTGGATGACTCCTCATGCAGGTTCCATATTTGAGCCATTAGCCGAAAGGCCTCACAACGTTTCCCGCTTCATTATCACATGCTCGCTTTAGCTTGTAATTTGAGCTTTATCGCAAATTGCGGCATGATGCTTTCCTTCAGGGAAAATCTCACATAGAACCAATCTTTTGCTCTCGCTGCTTTTTTTCACCTCTGCGAGGCGCTATTTTACCGAAATTCTTCCCATCAAAATTCAGTTTAGGAACGTTTGCAAAATAACTTGGTAAGTTTTGCAGAAGCCAATTCACCGGGTGACTCGAAGTCACCCGGTGATTTCGCCAGGTTGTTTTGCGCACGTTCCTTAAGCGGAGGTGAGAAATTCCGGGAATTACCCCGGCAACCAGCGACTCACTTTTTTGCAATATGCGTCGTATTCCTCTCCAAAGGTCCGGCGGAGATATGGCTCCTCATAAAACATAACGAACCCGTGGAAAGCCAGAAACACCACGGCGGCATACACCACCAGAAAAGTGGAATTGAAAAAGAAAATTTCTCCCAAAATTACGGCTATCACGCTCAGGTACATCGGGTTTCGCACGTAGCGGTAAAGCCCCATTATCAGAAGCTTTTTCGCCGGGTCGAGCGGCGAAAGCGTGCCGCGTCCCGCTGTCGCAAAATAGTAGATGCACCACGCCAGCCCCGCCAACCCGGCGGCGGCGAGCAGCAGCCCCACGTATTGGTTGATGGCCCACTTTTCGATGGCCGGTGACTCCCACGCGGACAATATCAGGCAGGGGCCAAGGAAGGCAACTATGCCGGGGCAGAGGAGCGCCCAGAACAGGCTTCGTAGTGATAATTTCATTTGTTATCAAAAAATGCGGGGTGTGCGATAAACACCACCCGTTTTGGTGAAAATCACGGATTAGCCATTACCCCAAGCTCCCGCTGTTCCGCCCATCTGCCCCTGGTGAAATCGGGGAACCGTACCGGCACACTGCCCAATTGGACTGAAAGCTCTGACAGGGGTGTCACCACCGACCAGGCGGCTGCGTCGTACACGTCCATGTCTAAGGGCACGCCGCGGTTGAGGCAATCCACTAAGCGCCAGAGCATGATGAAATCCATGCCTCCGTGGCCACCATTTTTCTCTGCTTCTTTTTCGAGTTTGGTCCACAATGGGTGAGCGTATTGCAGGCGGTATTCCTGATAGTCGTCATCAGAGAGAAAGTCGTGTTCTTTGCCCTGAACCGACATCTGGCTGGGGTAGCCTTTGTGGAAGGCTTTTGTGCCGGCGAGCATGTTGATGCGGTTGTAAGGGCGGTCTGTCGTCACGTCATGCTGCACGAGGATGGAGCGGCCCAGTTGCGATTTAATGAGGGTGTTGTTCATGTCGCCATGCTTGAATTCTGTGCGGTTGAAAAACTCGTTGTCAGATTCCACCTCGCGGGCGTAAGCATCGAGGTTGGCTTGTTTTGACGACATGGAAACGAGGAAGTCGAAGCGGTCGCCGCGGTTCATGCCCATGTATTGGGCCACCGGGCCGAGGCCGTGGGTGGGGTAGAGGTTGCCGTCGCGGGCTTCGTTGTGGCGGATGCGCCACATTTTGTAATAGTAGGTTTTGGAAAAGAGCAACTCTTTCAGATTGTGGATATAGGCGCATTCGGCGTAGTTGAGATGGCCGAATACGCCGCTTTTCACCATGTTGAGCAGCCACATTTCCTCATCGCCATAGCACACGTTCTCTAAAATCATGCAGTTGCGCTGTGTTTCTTCGGCGGTATTCACGAGCTTCCAGCAATCTTCGATGGTATAGGCGCAGGGCACTTCGATGGCCACGTGTTTGCCCTGTTGCATGGCGTACAAAGCCATTGGTACATGGTATTCCCAGGGGGTGGCGATGGTTACAAGGTCAATGTCGTCACGGTGGAGCAATTCTTTCCAGGCCTCTTCTTTTCCGGAATACACGGCGGGATTTTGGCCGCCGTTTTTTTGGAGGAAATCAAGAGTTCTGTTGGCCACATCTACGCGGATGTCGCAGATGGCGGTGAGTTTGACTTTACCGGGACCTACGGCATTCAGCAGGCGGGCGTGCTCTTCTCCCCGGTTGCCTAAGCCAATGACGGCAGCTTTTACCTCTTTGATGGGTGGCACTTTCAACCCGATGACCGATTTGCCCGGGCCGGGCAGTGTTTGACAGGCGGCATCGAGCAGTTCGTTTCTGTCTGCGTTGGCAAAAGTAAGTGCGCCCGGCAGGCCCACAAGGGTGGCAAGGGCAGCAGCGTTTTTTAAAAAAGCACGGCGTTTTAAATCTCTTTTCATGGCAAATATTTAGTGTGGTTTGGTGGAATATTGGTGAGCCGTCAAGGTAGGTAATCTGCGAAAACTTAAAGTAGCTTCATTAAAGAAAATGCCGGTATGCCCATCGTCAATATTCGGCTTGGGGCTGACAAGCCTCATCTCGGCGGGATGTGAAACAGTGCTTCCTCCGGGATTTCTTTTTTGCCACCATTAGCTGTTTCCCAGGATACTTTTAGTCCGTCGCCGCCGGTTTTTTCAAAGTAATGCACCCAGATTTCGTGCATCCCGGAGCCGAGGGCCACTACTCCCGATGCTTCTTGCATGCCGTGGAGTCCGTCGTTATCCACCACCAAAGATTGGTCTATCCACAAGCGGCTGCCGTCGTCCGATTCGGTAAAAAAAGTATAAGCTTCGTCTTCGGGAATGCGCACAAAGCCTCTGAATTCGAAGCCGCAATGTTCGCCTTCTGCGTTCATCGCTGAGCGGTCAAAACCTTTGGCCACGCCGGTTTTCACTGGTTTCAATAAACTGAAATCCGGGAGTTTGTCCCAATCGCCTTCGAAGTATAAATACTGGAGTCCGGCAGCGGCAGCGGCCAGTTCCTGCCCAGGTGCAGGCGCCACTTTGGAAAATGTTTTTTTAAAAACACCGCTCACGGGGCGCTCGCCACGAAATGCCCTGGCCGAGATGGCCGTAGTTTCGTAGATAGGGATGGCGCCGGTATAAAGCTTCGATTTTGCCGTAGGCACGGTGCCAGTAGTGGTGTAGCGGATTTCATCAGTGTTGGTTTCGGTGAGGAGCGGCACTGTCAGTTTATGGACGAAAATATTGTGCGGCATGGTGGTAAAAGGTGTGGCGTGAATATCGGCGTTCCCTTTCAACACCAAAACAATGACGGTATTGACGGAGTCGGGCAGGGAAGGTAGCAATTTTAGCACGAGGGCATCTTCGCTGCGGTGTACCGGAATGAGATTTACATTGGGGTAAGCTAGAAACTGTGCACCAACCGGCTCGTTCGCCACACCATGTAATACCAATTCCCCGTTGGCGGGCCGGTCGAATACGTGGAGGTAGAGGCAGGTATTTTCGCCTACTCTTTTTTGGGTGCAACGACCCCACGCCAGATTGGCAAAGGGGCTGGCCGAGGTACCATAGATGGATTCTCCATTGCGCTTCATCCACTGGCCGGTTTCGTGCAGGCGGTTCATACTTTCCTGAGGAAAGAGGCCTTCGGCTGTTGGCCCGATATTCAGCAGAAAATTTCCACCCTTGGAGGCGATATCCACCAGCTTTTGAATCAGCTCTTTGGAAGATTTGAAATTTTTATCGGCTTTGTTGTCCCCCCAATTGTCGTTCATGGTCATGCAACTCTCCCAGTTGAGGCCAGGCAGGCCAGTTGCGGGGATTTCCTGCTCTGGTGTGCCGAAGTCACCGGCGAAGCCTTCGGAGGTCATCCCGGCCATGCCGCTGCGCCCCTTGTCCACTCTGTTGTTGATGATGATGTTAGGCTTGAGGTTGCGGACGTAATTGTACAGGTCCAGCCCCATTTCGTGGGTCCAGGTTTCTTCCCACTCGCCATCGAACCAAAGCACGCCAATGTCGCCATAGTTGGTGGTAAGTTCTTTCAATTGTGCTTTTAGGTGTTGAACATAACGGTTGTAATCGGCGCCTTCCGCACTTCGTTCGGTTTCCCAATTGCGCCGTGGCAGGTAGTCAGGGTGGTGCCAGTCCATGATGGAATGGTAAAAACAAAGCCTGATGTTTTCTTTTTTGCAGGCAATGGCCAGCTCTTTCAGGATATCTTTTTGATAGGGGGTGGACATGATGTCGAACTCCGTTTCCTTGCTGTCGAAAAGACAAAACCCGTCGTGGTGTTTGCTGGTGATGACGATGTATTTCATGCCCGCATCTTTGGCCATTTTTACCCAGTCGTCTGCATTGAATTTTACGGGGTTGAAGTGTTTGGTCAGCGTGTCGTAGGTTTCGAGCGGGATTTGAGCGGTGGTGCGAATCCACTCAGCGTGGTTTGTTTCGCCGTTCCATTCGCCCGCAGGGATGGAATAAAGGCCCCAGTGTATGAACATGCCGAAACGCGCCTCTTGCCACCAGGCCATGCGTTGCTCAAAGTCCGCCCTGGATTCGTTGAGGTATTCATTAAGTGGAGACGGGCCTGCTTTTTTTATCTGGCAGGCCATGCTGCAAAATATGAGGATGAGAAGCGTAGCTAAGGAATAGAAGAAGTTGGGTTTCATTTTAATAAGGATTCAGGATGTTTTTTTTTGTTGCCTTCCAATGCCGCCGCCCGATGATAATGGGCCAAATCTAAAACGGCTCATTTACAGTTCCAGCCATTTGGTGTGTTTTATTTTTACTTGACAAAAGCTTTTATACTGTCGAGCGTTAGGTTTTGTCCATCCCGGGTATTTGGCGTTGGCTTCGCTGGCTTAGGGGATATTGGGGGCTTCGCCCCCAATATCCCCTCCCCCCGGCACCGCCGGAGGCGGCGCCGGGGCACACAATGTCAAGTGTTAGTGTAGTATCTAACCATCGAAATTCATTG
>SCUG01000550.1 GCA_004297645.1 Saprospiraceae bacterium
GCCCCTGGCCCGCCTCCGGGCGATGCTGGGCCAAGCAGTTTGTCCCGCAGCATAGGACACAAAATCTTATTCGGTTATTTCAATGAACTTTTTTTTACCCCCCTTTTCGGAGGGGACTCACCAATTCATCAATTCACCAATTCAACCCTTTTTACACAACCCCAACCTCCTAAACCTCCCGTGTCAGTTTGCAACGGGCACTAAAGGTATTTCAATTACCGCCGTAGTCCCTTGCCCCGGGCTGCTTTCGATGTTCCATTTCCCTTCCAAAAACTGCACCCTCGATTCGATGCTGCGCAGGCCCAGGCTGCTTTCTTTGTTGACAGCGCCAGGCAGGAAACCCGCGCCGTCATCTTCTACCGTCAGGTGCAGGAAGTCGTCCACCTGGGTTAGTTGCACAATGACTTCCGTTGCGTTGGCGTGTTTCAGGGTGTTTTGAAGGAGTTCCTGGCAGATGCGGAAGACCATGATTTCCCTGGGTAGTTCCAGCCGCCCGATTTTGCCAAAAGACTGGAAATGGATGTGGCAACCATTGGCGTTGTTCTGCCGGTTGGAGAGTTCCTGCAAGGCTTTTGGGATGCCGAAACGGAGCAGCGTGGCAGGCATCATGTCGAGTGCGATTTTGCGGACTTCGATGCAGGCGTCGTCAACCAGTTCGTTGACGAATTGGAGGTTGTTCCCGTTGGCGGGCAAGTTGCTCAGGTGCATTTTGATGGTAGAGAGGAGGTTGCCGAGGCTGTCGTGGAGGTCTTTCGATACCCGCTCCCGTTCGTATTCCTGGCCTTCCAGCATGGCGTTCATGGCGGCGATTTGCTGGCGCTGTTCCATCTGGGAAAGCTGTTTGTTTTTGAGTTCCAATTCGAGGGTTCCAGCCAGGAGCTTTCGTTTGTAGGACTGGTAAAGCACGCTGGCTATCAGCAAAACCCCCAGCAGCGTACCGAGCAGGAGGTTGCGTTGCCGGGTCTTATGCTGGCTGGCCAATTTTTCCTGCACCTGTTTGTTTTCGAGGGCTAAGATTTTGTTTTGTTGATGTTCGCTTTGGAGGCGGGACCAGAGGTTGACGAAGGAAGAAAGGTTGTTGTCGTTGAGTTTGAGTTTTTCCTGAAGTTGGTTCCTCAATTTTTCAAAATGCAGCGCCTCTTTGTACTGACCGGCTTGTTCGAGCAGCGCTAACTGGGCCTCGTAGTTGCGGAAAACCAAATCCTGGTTTTGGCCCTTTTGGGCGTAGTACAGCGAAGTGTCCATCATTTGAAAAACAGAGGAAAAGCCCAGCGAACGCAAATAATCCTGCTGGCTGCGTTGAAATTCCGGGGATGCCTGAGAGGCAGCAACGACCTTTGCGATGTTGGTCAGGCATTCACTGATACCGGCATAATTCGCCTGGGATTTGCGCAGCAAATAAGACCGCTTGAGAAAACCGTATGCCTGGCCGGTTTCCCCCAAACCCTGGCAACTGATGCCCAGGTTGTGAAGCGAGCGGGCTTGCAGGTTGGTATCCCTTGCCGTTTCAGCCATTGCCAAGGCTTTCAGGTGGTCTGCTTTTGCCTTAGCAAATTGTTTTTGTTCGTTGAAAAGGACGCCGCGGTTGTTCAACACCTTTTGCACCCCAATCAGGTCGCCCGACTGCCTGTAAATTTCCAAAGCCCGCTGGTAGTAGTTTTCCGCCTCTTTTGTTTTGCCAAAAGCGGCGAAGATGACGGCGAACAGGTTGTGGTTTTTTGCCAGGCCCTGCGGGTAATCCACCTTTTCGTACATCAGCCCGGCGCTGTCGGCGTAGGTGATGGCGCTGTTCAAATCGCTTTGCCGCAGAAAGAAATTGGCCAAATGGCTGTAAGCCAAGCCTTGCCTTTTCACGTCCCCGGTTTTTTTGCTCCATTCGAGGGCTTGCCAGGCATAGTGCGCTGCCAATTCGCCCTGCCCGACGCTGGCGTCCGACAAGGTAAAGAGGGAATCTATTCCTGTTGAATCAACCACGGCAGGCGAAGCCTGCCCCACCTCGATGCGCTGCGCTTGCGCACCCATGAGCGGGGCCATCCACAAGATGGCCCGAAAGGCGATAAATAGGCTTTTTCGCAGCATGACCGGTGTTTGTGAAGTGAACGGGTTTTTACGGGGATTGGTAAATTTAGCTGGCTTTCATTTGGATTCTTTGCACTTACGGGAATTATTTTTTGATAAAAACCTGGCCCGGCAGGTTGGCGTCTGCCTTGACTTTCAAGCAATAAACACCTGCCGGCCAGCCGGCGATATTGATTTCACCCACCGTGCCTGGGGTCAAGGTTGTTTCCATGATTTTTTTGCCGAAGGCATCGAAAATGGCCAATCCCGTTTCGGCTGCCCGGAGGTTGGGAGGCAGTTTCACAAAAAGCAATTCTGAAGCGGGGTTGGGGTAGGCCACGGCAGCAAAAACCTCAAAATAGCTGCTGACAGTTTTTGAATACTCGTACCTCCCGTCCAAATCCACTTCCTTGATGCGGTAATAGTTTGTCCCGTTCAGGGGAGTTGTGTCAATCAAGTAGTAATGGGTGATACCTGCGCTGTTCCCATTTGCCTGCACCCGGCCTATTTTTTCAAAATAGGCCCCGTCGCTGCTGCGCTCCACCTCGAAATGGCTTGCATTGATTTCTGCCGCAGTGGCCCATTCCACCCGCACGCCGTCCCCGGCAGGATAGGCCCTCAGTGGCCCGGCGAACTCGACAGCGAGCGGGCTGCTTTGATATTCAAACATTAAAACGCTGGTATGGGGAAAGGAATAATTGCCGTTGCTCAATGGCATTACCACGGTCGTGTTACTGGTGTCGCTGCTGAGGCCAGGGGCGGTCATGAGCTTTACCCCT
>SCUG01000551.1 GCA_004297645.1 Saprospiraceae bacterium
GCTCTTCCGATCTGGTCAACACCGACACATCCATCGAGGTATCCATCTGTAGTTTTCTATTGATTTTGTAACGCCCGACCTCGCCGAGGTTGTAGCGTTTATCAGAGAAAAACAGTTTGTCGATGATACCTCGTGCTGTTTCGTCATCTGGAGGCTCGGCCCCACGTAGCTGCCGGTATATGTAGTTCACTGCTTCCATTTCCGAACTCGTGGGGTCTTTTTGCAGTGTATTGTAAATGATGGAGTAGTCCTCTTCTATGTCATCGCGTTGAAGGATGATACTTTCCAGGCCAGATTCGAGTATCAGTGGTATATTGTCTTCATCAAGTAGGACATCACGTTCCAGAATGATTTCATTCCGCTCGATGGTGACCACTTCGCCCGTGTCTTCATCCACGAAGTCTTCAGTCCAAGAGCGCAATACGCGGGCAGCGAGTTTCCGGCCAATTGACGTATCAAGGGCTGCTTGGGTATTGGGAACTTCGTCAGCCAGATTGAACAGGTCGAGAATGGCTTTGTCGTTGTCGAAGCCAATGGCCCGCAGTAGTGTTGTCACTGGGAATTTCTTCTTCCTGTCGATGTAGGCAAACATCACGTTGTTGATGTCGGTGGCAAATTCCATCCAAGCACCTTTGAAAGGGATCACCCTGGCCGAATAAATGGCGGTACCATTGGGGTGGTAAGTTTGCCCGAAGAACACACCTGGTGAACGATGCAACTGGGATACTACGACCCGCTCAGCTCCATTAATGGCAAAGGTGCCTTTCGGGGTCATGTAGGGGATGTTGCCAAGAAAAACATCCTGAACAATGGTTTCGAAATCTACATGCTCCTCATCATTACAAGACAGTCGAAGTTTGGCTTTGAGTGGTACGCTATAAGTCAGCCCTCGCTGAACACATTCATCAATGGTATATCGGGGCGGGTCAATGTAATAATCTAAAAACTCCAACACGAAGATATTCCGGGCATCTGTGATGGGGAAGTTTTCCATGAACACCTTATATAGGCCTTCATTTATCCGGTTTTCCGGAGTGGTTTCCAATTGAAAGAACTCCTGAAATCCTTTCAACTGGATTTCCAACAAATCCGGATTCTCCCGAGGTAGCCGGATTTTGCCGAAGCTAATTCTTCCTGTTTCGGTGAGCGTGACATTATCTGTTGACGTCATGTCTGGAATTTATTAAAAGTGTGAATCTGCAAGTTCAAGAATATGCTCAGATGGGCACCATCTAAATGCGAGGCGCCGTAAAACGGGAGCCTGTGTCTATAGCCTATAAATCAGACTGGCATGCTTTTTAGCCAAATGGGGTATAGCTTTCCTTTCGCTCCCGCACTGTGGACCAGATGTATCAGCCTTAAAATCTAAATATACTTTACCTTGGAACCTTAGAGTGGGTGCCTGCATTTCAGAAACGACAATAGGCTTAGCCCGGCAAAATACCCAGCTAAGCCTCCTGTGTCGTTAAAACTGCTATGGAATAAGAAAAGTGTAATTCAGCATTTTAAGTGTTTAGTAGAAAATCCGCTAAGCGGTTCCAGCCACAGTGTCGGGGTGGCGAACAACTTACCTCAGCTCAATCTGGGCGCCAGCAGCTTCTAACTCTGTCTTGAGTTTTTCAGCTTCATCTTTCGATACGCCTTCTTTAATTGGGCCAGGTGCGGCATCTACCAAACCTTTAGCTTCGACTAACCCTAAACCAAGGGCGTCTTTTACAGCTTTTACAACCTTCAATTTTTGTGCGCCAGCGGAGTTCAGAATTACGTCGAATTCTGTTTTCTCTTCAGCAGCAGCTGCTGCTCCGTCACCAATAGGGCCAGCAGCAACAGCTACGGCCGCAGCCGCAGGCTTGATGTTGTATTCCTTCTCCATGATACTTGTCAGCTCGGTAACATCCTTGATTGTAAGGTTTACCAACTGTTCGGCCAATGCCTTCAAATCTGCCATGTTAGATTATGATTTAAATTTTAAAAATATTGCGTTTTAACTTGGAAGCCATATTCAGTGTGCAGTTTCGGTTTCAGTAGGCTGCGCGCAGTGTGCAGAGGTGCAGTAAAAAAAAAAACTGCAAACTGCAAACTGAGCTAAGAGCGAACTGAATACTGCCCCTATCCTCTTTCTTCGAGGGTTTTCAGTACGCCCATCACGTTCTGACCACCTGATCCTAATTGCGTCATGAGGGTACTCATCGGGGAGTTCAACAGGGCCAGCAATTGGCTGAGCAAATCTTCTTTGGATTTCAGTTTGGCAAGTGCATCGAGTTGCTCATCGCCAATAAAAACGGCAGTGTCGATGTAGGCAGCTTTTATTAAGGGCCTGTTGCCGTCTTTCCTGAATTCCTTGATGATTTTGGCCGGCAAATTGGCCACATCTGTGAACAGAAGTGCCGTGGGGCCTTTCAGTGAATCGAACAATGCTACGAAGTTTTTTTCTCCGGGAGCATCTTCAAGGGCTTTTCTGGCGAGGGTGTTTTTCACTACCTTCATCTCAATGCCCTTTTCGTAGAATAATTTCCTCAACTTATTGATTTGTTCGACTGTCATCGCAGAGGAATCCGCAACATAAAAGAAAGGTGCTTCTGCAAATTTTCCTTTCAACTCTTCAATGACTGCCGTTTTTTCTTGCCTTGTCATTTTTGATATATTTTAAGCTTGAGACTACCCTGGGTGACCGGGCCACCAGCTTGTAATCTAAAGCGAGGAATTAACGAATTACTTTTGAGTCAATCTTGATGCCCGGGCTCATGGTACTGGCCACGGTTATAGATCTCATGTAAATGCCTTTTGCTGAAGCAGGTTTCATTTTACTGAGCGTTTGGAGAAGCTCCATCGCATTGTCCACCAATTTTTCGGAGGTGAACGATACCCGCCCGATGGGGGAATGGATGATGCCGTATTTATCTACACGGAATGCTACTTTGCCTCCTTTCACATCGTTTACGGCCGAGACCAGGTCCATGGTAACGGTGCCAGTTTTCGGGTTAGGCATCAGGCCGCGAGGGCCAAGGATACGGGCTACTTTACCTACCTGAGCCATAACTGTGGGTGTAGCCACAGCCACATCGAAATCCGTCCAACCGCCTTGTATTTTTGTGATCAATTCATCGAGACCTGCCTCATCTGCGCCGGCATCTTTCGCTTCCTGCTCTTTGTCAGGAGGGCAAAAAACTACCACACGTTTGGACTTACCAGTCCCGTGAGGAAGGGTAGTAGTGCCCCGGATTGCCTGGTCGGCTTTTCTGGGGTCAATGCCTAAACGGATGTGTAAGTCAACGGAAGCATCGAACTTTGTTGTATTCACTTCTTTGATTAAGGCCATCGCTTCTTCGAGTGAATGCAACTTTTCGCTGTCCACTTTTTGGTTGACAGCTTTTCTTTTCTTAGAAATTGCCATGTTAAATTAATTGTTGAGGTGAATAGCGCCCGGCAATCTTTATTGCCAAAGCTCCCTTCATTATTTATAGGGCTTGAGTTATTTTAAGAAAATGATTCCTCGCTTTTCCTTAACCTCAAGCCATGTTTATGCCGGGGCGTTGCCGCCTTCGACCTTCAGCCCCATACTCCGCGCTGTGCCAGCTACCATTTTCATAGCTGATTCAACCTGGAAACAATTGAGGTCTGTCATTTTATTTTCGGCGATGGTTCGCACTTGGTCCCAGGATACCTGCCCAACTTTTGTACGATTCGATTCAGGAGAACCTTTTTTGAGCTTGGCAGCTTCCATCAGTTGGGTAGCTGCCGGTGGTGTTTTGATGATAAAGTCAAACGACTTGTCTTTAAACACCGAAATTACAACAGGCAGTAACTGCCCGCGGCGGTCTTCTGTGGTAGCGTTGAAACGCTTACAGAATTCCATGATGTTCACCCCTTTGGCACCGAGAGCGGGGCCGATGGGAGGTGCAGGGTTGGCCGCTCCACCTCTTGCCTGAATCTTGATAAAAAATTCGACTTCTTTTGCCATTTTAATTCGTATTTTACAATCTTATCAGCCCCGGGAAGCATCCCCAAACGACGGGAACGAAGGCCTGTTTATTGCGCTTTGTCAACTTGCATGAAATTCAATTCGACTTCGGTTCCCCGACCGAAAATCTTCACGATAACTTTAAGTTTTTTCTTTTCTTCGTTGATGTCCTGTACATCGCCCACAAAATCGGCGAAGGGACCATCAATAATTTTCACTGTTTCTCCCACGAGGAAGGGTTCGAGCATCAACTCGTCTGCATCCTGCGAATCATCCACTTTGCCCAATAGCCGGTTGGCTTCGACCTGCCGCATGGGGATGGGGTTATTTTTTCCTAAAAAATGAATGACGTTAGGTACGTTGGATATGGTCTGAACTATATCGCCAGAGAACAAGGAAGGTTCGGCCTCGATAAGAATGTATCCCGGCAAAATATTGCGCTCGGAAATAACTTTTTTCCCGCTGCGAATCTTATAGACTTTTTCCGTGGGTACAACCACCTGAGTCACAAAATTCCCCCAATTATTACGCTGTATTTCCAGCTCAATACGTTCTTTGATTTTTTTTTCTTTCCCGCTAATGACCCTGAGTGAGTACCACTTTTTTTCTTCTGACATAATAGTTCCGATATTTTACTGACCGAGCTTATAAATCACTTCATTCAAGATGCCTTTTGAAACGGCATCCATAATGAAAACAAAGACTGTAAAAATCAGTAACCCTATCAATACGACACCGGTCGTGCTCTGAAGTTCCGACCAAGTTGGCCAAGTGACTTTTGTGAGCAATTCGTTATAACTTTCCTTAACATAGAGCTTTACTTTTTCCATCTAAGTCTAATTTTGAGTTTCCCGTTTTTGGTGCCTTTTGAAAAAATGGCGCAAAAAAGAAACCTTATTTAAGGCACGGGCGGAAGGACTTGAACCCTCAGCCTACGGTTTTGGAGACCGTCGCTCTACCAGTTGAGCTACGCCCGTTTAGAGACGATGAAAAGTTAAGCGCCTCCTGAAGAGGCACTTAACTTTCGATTCAAAGAATATATCCTAACCCAAAAGAGGTTTTATTCGATAATCTCGGTTACCTGACCGGCACCAACTGTACGGCCACCTTCACGGATGGCAAAACGGAGACCTTGCTCCATTGCAATGGTATGAATCAGGTTCACTTCTAAGGTGACATTGTCACCTGGCATAACCATCTCAACGCCGCTGGGAAGTGTGACATCGCCCGTAACGTCAGTTGTGCGGAAGTAAAACTGCGGGCGGTAGTTGTTGAAGAATGGGGTGTGCCTGCCACCTTCGTCTTTGCTAAGCACATAAACTTCACACTTGAACTTTCTGTGTGGTGTTACAGAGCCGGGTTTGCAGATAACCATACCGCGCTTAATCACCTCTTTGTCAATGCCGCGGAGCAACAAGCCGGCGTTATCACCTGCTTCTCCTCTATCGAGCAATTTGCGAAACATCTCCACACCAGTGCAGACAGAGGTGAGTGGTTTTTCGCCTGCATGCATCATACCGATAATTTCCACAGGATCACCTATTTTGATGACGCCACGCTCGATACGTCCGGTGGCTACGGTACCACGGCCAGTGATTGAGAAAACGTCTTCTACAGGCATTAGGAACGGCTTGTCCGTGACACGCACAGGCTCCGGAATGTCTTTATCAACAGCATCCATCAAATCTTTGATGGACTGCACACCTGCGGGGTCGCCTTCGAGGGCTTTAAGGGCAGAACCTCGTATAACCGAAGCGTTGTCACCGTCGAATTCGTATTTATTCAAAAGCTCACGAATCTCCAATTCCACGAGCTCCAACATTTCTGGATCGTCGACGAGGTCAACTTTATTCATATAAACCACCAATTTGGGCACGCCTACCTGGCGGGCGAGCAGGATGTGCTCCCGGGTCTGTGGCATGGGGCCGTCGGTAGCAGCTACCACAATAATAGCACCATCCATTTGTGCAGCGCCCGTTACCATGTTCTTCACATAGTCGGCGTGACCTGGACAGTCCACATGCGCATAATGGCGCTTAAGTGTTTCATACTCAATGTGAGCTGTATTGATAGTGATACCGCGCTCTTTTTCTTCCGGAGCAGCGTCAATAGAGTCATAATCTGTCCTTTTAGCAAGACCTGATTCCGCTAGTACATAAGTGATGGCAGCGGTTAAGGTAGTCTTGCCGTGGTCAACGTGTCCTATCGTACCGATATTGACGTGCGGTTTAGTTCTTTGATATGTTTCTTTTGCCATCGGAATAAAATTTTAGAATCTTAAAGAATAAAATGATGATTAGGATTTGCCATGAAGAACCAGGCAAAAAATTCATCTGCGCCCAAAAGTACCCTCTCGAACTACAGCGCATTTTTTGCCGGAAACAGAGCCAATGAAGGGAATTGAACCCTTGACCCCTTCCTTACCATGGAAGTGCTCTACCCCTGAGCTACATTGGCTTGTGATTTCAAATTCTGACTTTACGCAGGTTATCTTGAAATGGTTCAAAAACCAGAATCTCAAAAACCAAAGTATTAGTAAAAAGCAAAACCACAAATTAAGAGCGGGCGACGAGATTCGAACTCGCGACCCTCAGCTTGGAAGGCTGATGCTCTACCAACTGAGCTACGCCCGCATTATTACTGTTGTTCTGGCGACTCATCTGCCCTCTGGCAGGCTGGTATCAGTGGGCGGAGCTTCCTCCACTTCACCAATTTGCCAATCCAACTAATTATTTTTCAAAATGGTGGGGGTGGGAGGATTCGAACCTTCTCAGCCTAAGACAACAGATTTACAGTCTGCCCCGACTCTCCAACTTCGGCGCACCCCCTTTCAGTTAGCATTAAACAGTAGGCGGTGGACAATGGGCTGTCAATTTCTGAAATATCGACTGCCTTTTGCTTTCTGAGTACTACTGGCTGCTTCCTGTAGCCGAGCCAATGGAGGGATTCGAACCCCCGACCAGCTGATTACAAATCAGCTGCTCTACCAGCTGAGCTACATTGGCTTAAGGATTAAAACATTTCAAATGCAACTGATTCTTCCTCAAAAATTTCCCCACTTCATTCAGAGGGTTTTCCGGAAGCGCCCGCAAAGATAGTCGTTTTGAGAAAAAAAGAAAATTTTGGTTTTTCTTTTTGCCTGCTTTTCAAAGAGGCGCAAAAGTAGGGTTTTCAAATTATTACC
>SCUG01000552.1 GCA_004297645.1 Saprospiraceae bacterium
AGCTGAAGAGCGACCCCACCCTGTTTTTGAGGAACCCCCTGAAGTACGCCGGAGCGCCTTTTACCGCCCTTACAGCCCTGCCGGTGAAGGCCTGGACAGCCCCCGTGCTTTATGGCAAAACGACCATTGACCAGCTCCCGCAAATTGTGTCGTGGAAAAACGATGGGGGGGCATTCATCACGTTGCCGCAGGTGCTGACGCTGCCGCCCGGCGACCGGAACATGATGCACTCAAACGTCGGCATGTACAGGATACAACTCTCCGGCAATGACTATATTCAAAACCAGGAAATCGGGCTACATTACCAGTTGCATCGCGGCATCGGGGTGCACCATTCGCAGTACATTCAAAGCGAGGAGCCTTTCCGGTGCGCCATTTTCGTGGGCGGGCCGCCGGCTCATGCTTTTTCAGCCATCATGCCCCTGCCGGAAGGACTGAGCGAGCTGACCTTTGCCGGAATGTTGGCGGGCAGGCGCTTCCGGTATTTTTGGAAAAATGGGTTCCCCATTTCCGCCGATGCCGATTTTGTTATCACGGGCACCATTCGCAAAGATTTGAAAAAACCGGAAGGGCCGTTTGGCGACCACCTCGGCTATTATTCCCTGCGCCACGACTTCCCAGTGATGGAGGTGGAAAATGTATATCACCGGAAGAACGCGATATGGCATTTCACCGTGGTGGGCCGGCCACCGCAGGAAGACACCTCGTTCGGCTGGCTGATTCACCAATTGGTGGAGCCGCTAACGGAGAGCGAATTCCCCGGCATCCGCGAGGTGCAGGCTGTGGACGCTGCCGGAGTGCACCCGTTGTTGCTGGCCATCGGCAGCGAGCGGTACATGCCGTTCAGGCAGAAAAATCCTGAGGAACTACTGACGCAGGCCAACCACCTGCTTGGCAAGGGGCAGACCTCGCTGACCAAATTTCTCCTCATCGCCGACGGCAACGGCCACCCACAGCTCACTACGCATGCCTATCCGCAGTTTTTTCAGCACGTTTTGGAAAGAATTGACCTTACGAGGGATTTGCATTTTCAAACGAAAACAACAATTGACACGCTCGATTACTCAGGCTCCGGCTGGAACGAAGGCAGCAAAGTAATCATCGCATGCTGTGGAGAAAAACGGAGGGATTTAACAACGGAACTGCCCATAGATTTTCAAATGCCGCCAGGCTTCTCCGACCCACGTTTTGTGATGCCGGGCGTTTTGGCCGTACAGGCGCCGGTATTTTCTGATGAAAAAAACTATACCGACGCTGCCGTATTGGCCGAAGGCCTGAAAAAATTCAGGGCGTATTTTGAAAAACACTTGCCATTAGTCTTGTTGGTGGATAATTCGAAATTCACGACAGCCACGCTCAATAATTTTCTATGGGTGGCTTTCACCCGAACCAACCCTTCCCACGATATTCATGGTATGGATGCTTTTTTTGAAAGCAAACACTGGTGTTGCCGCGGTGCTCTCCTAATGGACGCACGGAAGAAACCGCACCACGCCCCAGAACTCATCTCAGATGTGAACGTGAAAAACAAAGTGGAGCAAATGCTGGCAGAATGGTAAAAAAATGAAAGCCCATCAATCAATAAAGGTTGACAGGCTCTGCATTCAATTGCTTTTCGTTTTGTCAGAAAGTTGTACCAAAAGTCTGGCTGTTTTGTCAGGGTGCGAAAGACCCCAAAGCCTTTGAGGCCATTTCTCCGGCCGGTTTATCTTTTTTGTTGAGCAATTGAAGGTATTGGTCGCGCACTTCCATAAAGGCAGGGAGCACGTTGTCAGGAAGTGGTTTTGCCCGTGGTAGCATCTGTTTCAGGAAGTTGACTTGTTTGCCATTTTTCCAAAAACGGAAACAAACGTGCGGGCCGGTGGCTAAGCCGGAACTACCAACATAGCCGATGACCTCGCCCTGTGCAACTACCGCTCCTTTTTTGATGCCTTTGGCAAATTTCGACATGTGGAGGTACTGTGTCTCATAAACTTTGTCGTGTTTTATTTTTACAAAGCGGCCATTGCCTTTTGTGTATGCGGCGGCTACCACTACCCCCTTCCCTATTGCGTAAATCGGCGTGCCATACGGCGCTGCATAGTCTGTGCCGAGATGCGGCCGGACACGTTTCAAAATAGGGTGTCTCCGGTGCAAATTGTAACGAGAAGAGATGCGGGTGAATTTTACAGGCGCCCGGAGGAATGTACTCTGTGCAGGGCGCCCTTCTATGTCGTAATAGCCCTTGTAGTTGCCCTGCTCGAACCAAAAGACGTAGGACTCACGGTCTTCCTGTTTGTAATAGGCAGCATAAGCCTGCCCCGCACCGAAGCTGCTATTATCAATAAAATTTTCGTCGTAAATCATTTTAAACTCATCGCCATCCTGTGTGTGGCTGAAATCGACCGAAAACTGCAAGGCATCCTCCATTTTGGCGGCCACGTCGAACCCTACACCGAGACTTATGATGGCGTCCCAAAGGGAAGCGTGTATAGTGCCGGCTATCATGGAGCGTTTGGTGGTGATTTCCCGAACGACCTTCGTCACCTTTGTTTCGCCTTTCAGGTCAAAAACGATGTACTCATAAGCGCTGGGTTCGAAGACAAAATGAGCTGGGGTGCTTTCACCTCGTTCCGTAAAAAATGCATACTTATTCCCAACACGGAAATTATGGCTGATGTCAAAAACGCCTTTTGATTTGGCCACCATTTCTTCCACCTCTACTGTACTGATGTTATGGCCGGTAAACAAACCGCTCATAGTAGTATTTGGCGCCACCGCTCCCTCATTCACTTCGAAGGTGTCAACGACAAAACCGTATTTAAAGGTGGGTGATATTATGGGGAATGCGCCGAATTCACGGCTTTTGAGCATATCAGTTGGTACAATTGAGGCTCCTATCAAATGGTTGCTTTTTTTTGCAGGGAAAAAGAAGGCAGCAGTGAGGCCCAATCCGATACCGGCGGTGGTTAGGTATTTTCGTTTGTTTTGGAAAAATCCTGGTTTAGTATTATTAGCTCGCGTATTTGTGACCACAATTCAAGGTTTTTGTTTTTGTATTTGCTGCCATTAAAGGACAACGATAGTGCTGGTATGGAAACTGTCTTAGATGGTTTCCAATGGATTCTGAAAAAATATCACTGACCAGTAAGTAACAATTGGGATATCAAAAATGCGGGTCAATCGGGGGTTTCAGGTTTCGGATATGTGGGCAAGTCAAAATTTCTTAGAATAAAAACTTGAAGCCAGCGGCAAATATAAAATTAGGATTGAAACCCCCATAGTCATTTTAGTTAAAATTTGCCTCGGCTTGGGAACCTGGTTCGCTCACTTAACCACGGCGGGTGAATTGCACGAGAAGCTCGTTACCTGCACGGGGTTTTACAGAATTTTCAGCTAAACTGAGCTGCTCGATTTTAAATCCGGGACTGAATAGGGCCTCGTATTCCTCCTTGGTGCCGCCGAAAGGCGGGCCTTCG
>SCUG01000553.1 GCA_004297645.1 Saprospiraceae bacterium
CACTCAATGAAAGCCGGATGCTTCTAAATTCTTGGATGGAAAATCATGGGAAATCTGACTCGGACAAAGGTAGGCCAAGTCAATAGACGGCACAATCACATGTTGATGTGATGCCTTAGAGTTTTTTCATGCGGAGAAGAACGGAAAAGCCGTCGTCGTGTGTCACTTCCAAAGAGGCTCCTATTTTTTCGGCCCGCATTTTCATATTTGCTAAGCCTAAGCCCGTGGAGGACTTTTTCGGACCTGAGGTGCGGCCGTTGTCATGAATGTAAAGTTCGAAGTGGTGGCCTGAATTGCCGAAGCGGATGGTCACCTCAGTGGCGCCGGAGTGGCGGGCGATGTTGGTGAGGGCTTCTTTGAAAATATAAAACAGTTGTTGGCGCACGTCCACCGCCAGTTTTTTTTCGGGTGGTAGCTCGCCGGCTTGGAAGAGCACGGTGATATTGCGCTGAGCGAGTACCTCCTCAGCATGTTCGCGCATGCGGTCGAGGAGGTTTTTCAGGTAGTCGCGGCGGCTGTCGATGGACCACACCATGTCCCGCATTTTTGTCACCGCCTGCCGGCTGATTTGGCTGATGTGGCGCAGGCGGGAAAAGTCGTGCGGAGCTTTGCTCAGTTCCAGGATTTCAGCCTGCATGGCCAGCCCGGAGAGCATGGAGCCTACCTCGTCGTGCAGGTCACTGGCGATTCTGGTGCGCAAGCGTTCCATTTCCAGCAAGTGCTGAAGCCGGTACCGGGCGACGGCATAAGCTACGCCGGCGGCCAACGTGGCGCAAGCCAGCACGAACCACCAGGTTTGATAAAAAAACGGCTTCACCCGGATGGGAATAGCCAGCTCCTTTTCGCTCCAGTTGCCTTTGCTGTCGGAGCCTTTTACGTGCAGAATATAGTGGCCGTCCGGCAATTGGTTGTAACGAATGGAAGGCGTGTTTCCAAGAAAATACCAGCCCTCGTCAAGCCCCTCCAACCAAACGTAAAAGCGGTTTTTCCCAGGTCTGAAATAATTGGGCAGCGCCCAATCTATCTGAAAGTAGCTGTCGTAAGGGGATATTACAATGACTTCAGATTCCCGGCTGCCTGGCAACCAGGTTTCAAGACTATCGGTACGGCGGCTGTATTTTGAAAAATTGGTGAAGCACAGCGGCGGGTTAAGCTTTTGCTCCAAGAAGTTCTCCGGGCGAAAAACATTCACCCCGTTCATGCCGCCAAACCAAAGCCTCCCTTCTTTGTCTTTGAAAAATGAGGTGTAATTAAATTCGTTGCCCGACAAGCCATCCTCCTCGTAAAAGCTCTGGAAAGTGCCATCGGCTTTGCGATAGCAAGACAAGCCATTGTAAGTGCTCACCCAAATTTTGCCCTGTCCATCGGACAAGATGCCGGTGACATTGTCATCGGACAGGCCCTCTTTTTTTGTAAAAATCCGCATCGTTTTGGTGGCGGGGTCGAAGCAGTTTAGCCCGCCGCCAAAAGTTCCTATCCAAACCAATCCCTGCGCATCCGCATGCAGGACGAGCACGTGGTTATTGCTCAAAGCTGGTTTGCTTTCGGTGGAAAACTGTTGCAGCAATTTCCCCTTGCCGCTAAAGCGGAACAAGCCCTCGCTGGCGGTGGCCACCCAAATGGAGCCATCTTCGTTTTCCAAAAAATATTCGGTGGCGGCAGGTTTTACTTTAGAGGGAATCGCCGGCGAAAATGGCCGGAGCGTCTCAGTTTGGCGGTGGTAAACGGCCAATT
>SCUG01000773.1 GCA_004297645.1 Saprospiraceae bacterium
CTGGTGCGTGACCGGGTCGTACCACATCACGTACAGCTTGCCGCGGGTGCCGTTGCTCATGAAACACAGCGATACCGCGCCCTGCACGCGATCCCGTGCGCGCTGTGCACGCATTTCGTCAACGACGATGGCGATGTCTTCGGCCAGCACTTCCGGTGTCATCGCGGTCGTGAGGTAGTACAACGGAGGTTCGTCGGTCGCCGCCCACCATCCCTGCACGGGAGTTCCGGATTCCGCGCCGCCCTCTCCGACCTCTCCCCCGCCGTCGATATCCGTCGCGGGCGACGCGGTTGTCGTGTCTTGCGGCGCAGTGCGCGGCTCAGTACCACGCGCAAGCACCGCTTCGACCAGCCGCTGCAAGGCCACGGCATCATCCGCGTGCGCATCGATCACGTCGAGCACCCAGTCGCATCCGGCATCGATCACGCCGTCGCGGTGCGCACCACCGCAACGCACGGACGGCAGTCCGAATGCGGTCTCACCGCCATCGGCGGCCACGCCCTGGCCGATGGTTTCGGCCAGTTGCAGCGGCAAGCGATCGAAGGGGCGCAGATTCAACGCGATTTCGTGCCGCGTGCGGTAGCGCACGCTGTGATCGATCACGCGCGCGCCCAGGGGCAAGGCCAGGTGCAGCCAGCGCGCATGTTCCCGCGAACCGGGCGCCAGCGAATCCGACTCGAGATGCAGGTCCGACGGCGATCGATGGCCACCGTCCCAACGCAGGCCTTGCGCGTCGAGCGTGAACACGCGCAGGTGCCGCAGCACATCGGCCAGTGCATCGACCCGCGTCTCGTACCTGCACAGGTCTCCGTTGGAAAACCGCAGCCCCCACGTACCGTCGCCCCCCGGTACGGCGAGCAGCGGCGCGGGAATCTCGCCACCGGGAACGACCAATGCAGCGCCGTGCAAGGTTCCGACCATCCGCGCAGGCTGGAACTCGTGGAAGCTGAAACAGAGCACGTGTTCGCGGCGGCAAGCCGTGCACTGCGCTGCAGCGAACCATGCCTTCGCACCATCCGGCGCCAGGATCCGATCGCCTTCTTCTCGACAATCGAACC
>SCUG01000052.1 GCA_004297645.1 Saprospiraceae bacterium
CGGCTTTTTTTGAACATCTGCGACTGATTTTGTTTGGTCCGCGGAAGTTACGATACTTTATTCGGTTATTTCAATGAACTTTTCGGATGCTGACTTTTCGGAGGGGACTCATTATTGAATAACCGGAACCAAGAGGTGACACCTTTTCAAAAGGTGTCACCTCTAATCCACCTCACCGGAACCAAGAGGTGTCACCTCTTGGGCAAAAATTTCATCATGAAAAAACTGAACATTCTGTTGTGCATAAGCATAGCCTTGTTTTTTGGGGCTTGTAAGGATAAAGAGGTGACACCTTTTAAAAAGGTGTCACCTCTAACATCGGTCGAAGTCGTCCACCCCACCCGCCAAGCCTTTACCGCCGGGGTGTCCATCAGCGGCAAAGCCATGCCCAACCAGGCGGTCACGCTTCATGCCATGGAAGGCGGTTTTGTAAAAACCATGCGAAAGGATATCGGCGACGCCGTGCAAAAGGGCGAAGCCGTCGCCATTTTGGAAAACCCCGAACTGGCGCAATCGCTCAAACGCTCGGAAGCCGGCCTAGAACGGGCACGGGCAGCCCTGCTCAAAGCCGAAGCCAACCTGCTGAAAATGCAGGCGATGGACAGGGCCGCCGCCGCCGAGGCCAACCGCCTGAACGCGGTTTTTGTAAAAACACCCAGCCTCACCCCGGCGGCGGAAGTCGAGCGGGTGCAGGCCGTGGCTGAGTCAGCACGGGCAAATGTAGAAATCGCCAGAGCGGAAATCGAAGCCGCCAAAAAAGAAGTGTCGGCGCAAGCGGCGGGGAGGGACGCCGTGCTGCTGCGGCTGAAAATGCTCACCGTCCGGGCGCCGTTCACGGGCATCGTCACCCGGCGCTACGTGGACGAGGGCGCCACCGTGCAGAGCGGCCTGTCGAACAGCAACCCCAAGCCCATCGTCGAAATTCAACAGACGAACCCCATCCGCCTGACCCTGCCGCTGCCAGAATCGGACGCCGCCGCCGTGCGGCAGGGTATGGCGGCAACGGTCAGTTTTCCCGAATTGCCGGGCAAGGATTTTCCCGCAAAAGTCAGCCGCACGGCGGGGGCGATTGACCCCGCCTCCGGCACGATGCAGGTGGAAATTGACCTGCCGAACCCCAACGGCCTCATCAAGCCCGGCATGTACGCCAAGGTTTCCATGCAAATCGAAAGCAGGAAGGACGTGCTGTCGCTGCCCGTCACGGCGCAGGTGATGGACAAGGGCGAGTTCTTCCTGATGCTGGTGAAGGACGGCAAGGTGGAGCGCATCCCGCTGAAAAAAGGGCTGGCGAACAAGGACTTTTTCGAGGTGCTGAACGATGGCGTGGACGAGGCGGCGCAGGTCATCGTGCAGGGGAAGGGGCTGGTGAAGGAGGGGCAGGCGGTGGAGGCGGTTCGGGTTCAGAGGTGACACCTTTTGAAAAGGTGTCACCTCTTGGGCGAAACCACTAAGTGCGCACCACCCAATTTTCCAGCACAATTTCATCTATCCGGGAAAGCTCGGAGATGTTTTCTGAAACCATCGTCATGCTTTGATAGATGGAAGTTGAACCGACGAGCAGGTCGAAGTCGCTGATGGGAGTGCCGGCTTTCCGAAGCCGTACCCGGTTCATGGCATAAATGCTGAAAGCCGGGCGGATGGGAAGAATTCTTCCATCAAAAGCCGCTACAAAGTTATTGAGTGCTGTACGTTGGCGTACTTGCCACTCCGGAGCGCTGTTTTCAACGCCGTATTCCAGTTCCAGCAGCGTGATTTCGGACACATAGCAGTTCTGGATGCCTACTTCCCGGATTTTAAGGTCCAGTTGAAAAGCACCCCTTAAAAAATGGGCAACGATGTTGGTATCGAGCAAGTATTTCACAGCCGTATCTCCCTTGTTTGGTTCACCCTGGCATCGTAGAGCGATTTGACAAATTCGTCACTCGTCAGGTTGGAAGGCAGGCTCCCATAAAGTTGGGAAACTAGGTCGGAAGGGGAAGGTTCCTCCTTTTTTGGCGGAGCCGCTTCCTCTTTCCATTCAAAGTGGAAGTTCAACCGCCTCAGCAGTTGGAGCAGGAAGTTCCACTCGTTCGCATCGTTGAATTTTATAGTGACAATTTTCATGAAAGAAAAATTTTCAACAAAAATAACCATTTTTCCCTGCTTCTGCCTGCATGGGATTTTGCAGCGCAGGAGCGCAACATTTCAAAAAAGTCAAAACATGAAAAATATATTCCTGTTCGCAGCCTGGCTCTTCATCTGTCCGGTGCTGTATGCCCAGCCTCAGCCCATCAACCTCGAAGCCGTGCTCACCCTCGGCGGCGCCCAAAACCTGACCATCGAGGAGTACCGCCACCGCCAGGCGCTCGCCGCTGCCGGCCTCGCCCGCGCACGGGAATGGTGGCTGCCCGACCTCTCGGCGGGCATCTCTACCCACCAACTCAACGGCGCGGCGCTCAACGGCAACGGCAAGTTTTACCTCGGCATCGAACAACGCAGCCTCTGGGCGGGCGTGCAGGCGGAGGCCCGGTGGGACTTTGCCGACGGCATTTTCAAAACCAATGCCGCCAAACGGCGGGCGGAGGCGATGCAGTTTTTTTCAAAAGCCGAGCGCAACAAGGCACTGCTGGAAACCATCGAAACCTACTACGATTTCCTCGCCGCCCAGCTTTCCTGGCAGGCCTGGCAGCAGTTGGCGGCGCAGGCGGACAGCATCGCCCGGCAGGTGGAGGTGCAGGTGCAAGCGGGCCTGCGCTACGAGTCGGAAGGGTTTTTGGCGAAGGCCAACCTCAGCCACCTGAAAGTGGAGGCGCTCAACAGCCGGGCAGCCTTCGGCAAAGCGACGGCGGCACTCGTCCGCCTGCTCGACCTCGGCCCCGGCACGGCGCTCGTCAGCACCGACACGCTGCTGGAAATTGTGAAATTGGAAACTGGGAATTGGGGAATTGAAGCAGCACCCCCAATTTCCCAATTTCCAATTTCCAATTTCACCACCGCCCACGAGCCCCGCCCGGAAATGCAGGGCATGAATTTGAATTTGCAAGCATTGCAAGCGGAAAGGAAAACCACAACCACCGGGCTGCTGCTGCCGGAATTGCAGGTCAATGCTTACGCTTCCCGCTTTGGCGGCTTGTTCGGCGAGGTCAGGCCCGTTGACGCGGCCGCCTTCCCAAACCCTGACGTGCTTTACCCGACCGAGGCGCTGAACGTTTCGCTGGTGTGGCGCATCCCGCTCGGCAGGCTGGCCTACGCCGGGGAGTTGAAACAGTATGATGCCCGCATCGGCATCCAGCAGGTGCAAATCAAACAGCAGCAGGCGCAGATTAACGAAGAAATCATAGTGGCACGTGAACAATTGCTGGCAGCGAAGGAGCAGATGGACGTTGCGAAGCAGGGCAGCGAATTGGCGGGCGAAGCCCTCCGGCAGAGCATGCAACGGCAGGAATTGGGAACGGTGCGGCCTTTCGAGATTTTGCAGGCGCAGGAGGTTTTTATCAAAACAAGATTGGACTACGTGCGGGCGGTGGCGGCGCACAACAAGGCGCAGTATGGGCTTTGGGTGGCGATGGGGGGTGATTTGTAGCAGGCGTTTCCTTTTGCCCCATTGAAAAGTTTTCACTATAATTGTGGCAAGTTGCCTGCTCAAGGAACCCGTTTTTTGGCAGGCAGCTTGTTTTCCTTCACCAAACACCGGTTTCTTATGAAGACACTTTTCTTCTCTCAACGGGTGCATTTTTGCCCCCCCCCCACTTGCCTGCTGCTGGCAGTGGCATTCACCTTAATCTCCGTTGATATGTTGGGACAGGTACCAGGCACACTCACCTTCCAGTCCGCCCCCGTCCACCCCTTCGGGTATTCGAGGATGGACGTCATCTGGAGCGGGTACGACATCCCGAACGACGGCAACAATTACTACCTCCGGGTGAACGTCAACATTGACAACCTCGTCACCGGCGACCCGAACCCTCCCGACCTGTGGTGCGTCGAGCAAGGGTTCACAATCGGCTCGCTGCACCCTGCCCTGTCCGGGGAAACTTTTATCGTCACCAATTATGGTGCGGATTTGACGGCCTCGGATATCGGGGCTTTGAACCTCAACCCGCTATCGCCTATGACCCTGTTCAGCATTTATTTTGTGGGCGCCCCGCCATCCTACGTGACCTTCAATTGGGACACGGATGCCAATGGTTGCAGGGTGATGGATTTCACCGACATAAATAACATCATTCACTATCCCTGCAACCTGTCCAGCCAGGGCTTCGATTTCTTCCCGGCCCGCACGGTGTCCGGCTCCATCTACAAGGCGCCCATCACCCAGTCCAACTGCAACGGCGTGGACAATGCGGCGGTGTCCGGGGTGGACGTCAACCTGTTCACCAACGTGGACTGCTCCCCCGCCCAGCAGAACCAGTTCATGGTCAACCAAAACGACGGCACATACGCCTTCACGGTCAACGAGGAATTCAACTACACCATCGCCCCCACCAAGGACAACAACCCCGACTGCGGGGTGAACACCACCGACTACCTGATGGCCTGGCAGCATGCGAACGGCTCGGCCCCGTTCCAGTACCCCTGGCAGGTGGTCGCCGCCGACATGAACCTGGACAACACCGTGACCCTTGCCGACGTCATCGGCATCATCAACCTCATCAACGGCAACTTTGAAGAGCCCCACGGCTGGGCGTCCTGGACTTTCCCGACCGCCCTTGCGTACGGCTTTTTCCCGCCCGTGACCCCTTTTGGCTACTACTACCCCAACTTCGACGAATACATCAGTATCATAGACCTGAACAGTGACTGGACCAATCAGGACTTCGTCGGCATCAAGCGGGCCGACGTGGACGGCAGTTGCTCGGATTGCGACGGCGAGTTCCAGGGCGGCGGAGCGGAAGACCGCAGCCATGCAAATGCCGGGTTGCGATTCACAGACCAGCCGATGGAGGCTGGTGCGGAAGTGGAACTCCCTGTTTATTTCACCGGGGGGGGCAGCGACTTGGCCGCCCTCGCCTTTGCACTGGAACTGTCGGCGGAACATTTCGAAATCCTCACGGTCAGGGACGGCAGCCTGCCGGGGCTGCGAGAGGGCTGCTTCAACTGGCGGGCCATGGACGGGGGCCTGCTCCGTTTTGCCTGGCTCAACATGCAAGGACAGGAATTGAATATTTCTGAAAACGACCCCTTGTTCTACATCGCCGTGCGGGCAAAACAGAACATCCGTTCGGTGGAGGGACTGCTCCGGCTGCGGCCCGACATCCAGGACTGCAGCATGGCCAGCCCAGAACTGGAAAGGAGCCTCCTGGCGCTTGAGTTCTCTGGTGAGGCTCCTGTCACCAAAGGGGTTTCGGTGTTCCCCAACCCGGTGCGGGATGATGTGACCATTGGATTCGATGTGCCATCAGGTACAGCCGAGGTGGTGCTCTATTTCTACGGTACAGAAGGCAGGCTGTTGGCAGAACACGGTTTCCGCTTTGCCGAAGGCCGCCAGTCCGTCACCCTGCCAGTAGGCGGGCTTCCCAATGGGCTCGTCAGCTACCAGCTCCACGTTGGCGGCAGCAGGTATGCCGGTAAGTTTTTCAAGCAGGATTGATGATTTTTCACGAAACACCATCCAGGGCATATACTGTCCTGGATGGTGCTTTTTATGTACCCATTCCAAAAAAAAAATCCCGATTCTCATGAACTGTAAAAAATACATCCTCCTTTTCGTTTTTTCCATCACATTTATTATTTCTGTTCATTCACAATTGGTCTATTATGTGGATGCCTTGGCAGATATCTACACCTATGATATCAGTACCTGTGAAAACACGTTTGTAGTGCATATTCAAGGGCCTGTTACGACTTATTCCGATATAACTTTTGCACCAGATGGCAATCTGTATGTTGTCAGTTTAAATCAACTGTACAGAATAAATTTAATCACTGGAGCAAGAACTTTAATGACCACTTGGACTGTAAACGGGAACTCCCTTACTTCTGATTCCGAAGGTAATATTTACATGGCTGGTAATGACTTATCGGTATATAACATTTACAATCAAAGTTCCATTACATTAGGTTCACTCCCGGCAGGGTTAGGGTCGTCAGGTGATTTAACTTTTAGAAATGATTCTTTGCTTTTGGCATCTGGTGGGAAAATTGTTTTTGTTGATATCGAAAACCCATCCAATAGCTCAATTTATTTTGATTACTCCGCAAATGTCACCTTATTGGGAATTAGCACTTTTTTCATTAATTGCGACAGCATTGTTTCTTTTGGTTCAAATTTGAATCAATTTTTCCTAATAGATTATAATAATCAAACAATCGCCCCCACTGGCTGCACCACCCCCACCACCGTCTATGGCATGGCCACGCTGGACGAATGGCAGACAACGGACTGTGAGCTGTCCATTGACCTGGACGGGGACGACAGCTCCTCGCTCCTCGGGCCGATGCCGGAAGACGGGTTTTACCAGGTGGCCTGCCAGAGCGGGATCTGGCCCATCGTCGATACGGACATGGTCATCGTTTCGGATTATTTCATTGATTCGGTAACGGTCGAGGTATTACCGCATCCGAATTCAGACCAAGATTTCTTGGACATTTTTGGGCCAATACAGGGCGTAAATTATTCTTATCCCATGCTTGACCAAAAAATGCTTTTGTCCAATGGGGGCTCGGCCACGGCCGCCGATTTTGAGGAGGCGCTGAAGAATATGTTCCTCACCCAAATAGCTCCATATGCACCCGGCCTGTGGCAAATTCAAATCATCATCTGGGCGAACAATGGAACAGTGAGTGACACTGCCCTGTCGCAGATATTGTTCCTTCCCGGCCCACAGGTGTTTTCCCTTGGCGAGGACACCACCCTGTGCAATGCTGCCGTGCTGGAACTGGCCCTGCCGCCCAACCTTTCCTACCAAATCGACACCTTCACTTTCGGCACTGCCACCTGGCAGGACGGCAGCCACGGCAGCACCTTCACCGTGACGGCGCCGGGCGCCTACTTCGCCGGTTTCACCTGGGAAGAAGCCCCCGGCTGCACCTGGTCCGACACCATCGAGGTGAGCTTTGCCGATACCGTGCTGACGGAGAGTGCCCTGACCCTCTGCCAGGGCGACACCTTCTTCTTCAACGGCCAGGCATTTTCCGCCGACACGGTGCTGTGCGCCACCACGGCCGGCTTCCTGGGCTGCGACTCCACGCACTGCACGAGTGTGTTTTTCCTTCCGGCCAGCATGACCACGCTCGACACCACCATCTGCCAGGGGCAGTCGGTGGCCTTCGGCGGGCAGCAAATCGGCACGGCGGGCATTTTCGCCGACACCCTGACGGGGGCCAACGGCTGCGACAGCATCCTGCTGCTCGACCTGGCGGTGCTGCCCGCCGACACGAGCCAACTGGACACGGCCATCTGCCAGGGCAGCGCCGTCACGCTCGGCGGGCAGGTGTTCTCCCTGCCGGGGGTTTACCACGTCCCGTTCACGGCCCAGAGCGGCTGCGACAGCGTCGTGGAGCTGCACCTTTCGGTAAATCCATTGGACACCACGTTGCTCGATGTGGCCGTTTGCGAGGGCGGAAGTTTTGCAGTCGGCGGCGTGTCTTTTTCGGACGAAGGGCTGCACGAGGTGCTGCTCACCTCCCAACTGACGGGCTGCGACAGCCTCGTGCTGCTCGACCTGACCGTGACGCAAGCTGTGCAGGCCCAAATTGACACCGCCATTTGCCAGGGCGAAACCATCGTCTTTGCCGGGCAAACGCTCGGCCAGCCCGGTGTGTACGCCGACACGCTGACGGCAGCGGGCGGCTGCGATTCCATCGTGGTGCTGAACCTGGGCATGCTGCCCTTGCCCACGGTCGCCGTCCAGGTGGAAGCGGATAGTTGCGGAGGCCCGGCCCAGTTGACCGCACTGGCCACGGCCGTGGGTTTCCTTTGGTCAAATGGCGGAACGCAGGCCGCCGTGCAGGCCGCCCAGACGGGCAGCTACTCTGTGACGGTGACGGACGCCAACGGCTGCACCGGAAAGGCAGACACAGCAGTGGTCATCACGCCACTGTTGACCGCCGGTTTAGTGGAAACAAACCCCACCTGCCACGATTCAGACGACGGTTTCATCGAAATCATGGATGTGCAGGGCGGCACGGGACCGTACAGTTTCCTGCTCGGCGGCGTGCTTTCCGGCACACCGATTTTTGGGCCGCTGCCCGCCGGGGACTACGCCGTGGCCGTGCAGGACGGCAACGGGTGCGGGTGGCCGGCGGTGGCGTCGCTCCAGGCCCCGCCGCCCTTCGTGCTGGAGGCCGGCGACGACCAGACCATCGCCCCCGGCCAGCCGGTGCTTCTGAGTGCAACCGCTTCCAGCCCCGCCGGCAGCGTGTGGTGGCTGCCAGCGGACTACCTCGGTTGTGCCAGTTGCCTGGAAACTTCCGCCGCCCCGGCCGGGGACATCACCTACCAGGTCTTTGCCCTCGATGCCAACGGCTGCCTGGCCACCGATACGGTTGCGGTTTTTGTGGAAGCCCCGCCGGAGGTGTATGCGCCCAACGCCTTCTCCCCGAACGGGGACGGTGTCAACGATTTTTTTACTTTGTACAGTGGGGAAGGCTTTTCCCAAATAATTGAACTGAACATTTTCGACCGCTGGGGCGGCCTGGTGTTCAAGGCCCAGAACATACCCCTCGGCAGCGGACCGCAGGGCTGGGACGGCACCCGCCGGGGCGAACCCGCCGGCCAGGGTGTTTACACCTGGTTTGCACAGGTACAGGCTGCGGACGGCAGTACCGTTTTCCTGGAAGGTGGGGTGCATTTGTTGAGGTGAAACGAAGGGCAGGCGCAGGAGGTTTTCATCAAAAACAGGCTGGATTACGTGCGGGCGGTGGCGGCGCACAACAAGGCGCAGTATGGGCTTTGGGTGGCGCTGGGGGGTGATTTGTAAACTGGCTGGCGCTGCGGCTGCCATTGCTCCAACATTGCTGCCACATAGCGGTAAAGACGGTTCCGGAGTGTCAATATCAGGACGTTCCGGGGTGCTGTTTCAGGCGTAATTTGCTCCATCTTTATACACATTTAAGTGGAAGGGACTCGGAGTGGTTTCAAAAGCATTTCCCTGACCGTCCCGAACCTCCTCCTTTTCATTCGACAAAATCTTCTTTAGGAAAAAACTATTCTTTGTTTTGCTCGCCATCCCTGCTTGGTTTTATGCTTCTACTTTGCATTGCTCGCTTATAAAGCAATTTTATTTAGGTGATAGGTTTGAAAGGTTTGGCGTGGTTGAAAGAAAGCATTTTCCTACCCACTTAAAACCTTTCGTAACTTTTATAGTTTTACAGATAGTCAAATACGGCTATTTGTTTCAAAAATTTCTGCCATGGAAAAACTAATTGAAATCTCTTTTGTCGGTCCGTTGCACAACAAGGTAATGCAACAGTTGACTACGCTTCCCAGTTTCCCGAGCGTCACAAAATCAGAAACATACAATGAGGCAAGACTAATCATTTTGGATTACTATGCCGTTAATGGATTGGAAACACCGCAAATGTTGGATTTTTCAACTTTTGAAAATAAAGTTGACCAAGTAATTGTAAATCAAAATGACTTGGCTCCCCTGCTTGAGCAGTTAAAAAATGAGCACAGCATCACGGTTGCACAATTTGACAAACTGCTTCAAATTAACTCCCTGTTTATCAATCAGACTGGCATCAACAAGCTCACTAATGACCTTTTCGGAATTGAAAGCGCCTTATACGCTGAACCCGGGATGATTTTTAATGAGAAGGCATTGGTTTTTGGCACCTCAGTTATTGGTCGCAACAGTGCATACTACTGGTTTTCATCGGCTAACAATCCCAACGACCCTTGGAACGATAACGTTGTCCAAGCAATACCCTGGTGGAAGAGGGCCTTACGTGATTTGATAGGGTTCGCTGTTGGCTTCACAGTTGGTTCAATAATCTCAGGTGGGAACCCAATAATTGGTGGTGCAGCAGGAACATTAACGGGAACAGCCGCTTCTGCTAATGAGACTCCATAAACTTTTCGTCGATGAAAACAATACTACTCACAGGGCTTACATTATTAACATGCCATTTAGCTACTCCCACATTTTCTCAAGATGACACAAGTAACCATGCTGTATATTATTGGGGCGGCAACCTTGGCATTACATTGTATTCTTTCGATAGGTCTGGATTAGCCATCAAAGAGTTTTACAAGGTTAATGGGGAGGCAGGATTCAGTTTTCTCTTTCGAGCTAAGTCAAAAACCTTGATGCGGACAGGATTAGAAGTATCTTATAAAAAATCCCCTTTCCTGAATAGTGTATCCACTTACGAAAGTTTCTTGGACCTACCATTTATGATTTCTTTTTTGAACATTGACCGAAGTGAGCATGAAAGAACCAGAAGTATTAATTTTCTGATTGGTGGCAAATTGTCTTTGTTGCTGGAACATGGCACAGGGACTAAGGCTGATGAAATTTATCACTTGACCAAAAACGCTTTTGGGGATTACTTGAAAATCAGCTTGCTTTCGGAAGTTTCATACAATGTTTTTCCGAAAAAGACCGGTAAATCAATGCAGTCATTTGGGATGAGGTTTGGCAAAGACTTCGAAGATTTGGTTGTTGAATTTGATGGAACAACTAAGCCTGTTGCGAGATATTTGACTGCCACCCTATTTTACTCGCTTCTTTTTTCTTTCAAAAAATAAGCGCTGGACGATGGGTATCTCCTTTTTAAAGCATGCTGAACTATTGAAGGGAAATGATTTGTAAGCCGCCCGACATGGGCAGTGTCAATGCCGGGACATTATCCTCACATCAAACAAAAAGGGCAAAGGAATGTCCACAACAGGATACCGCTGCTTGGTTTTATGCCGCTATTTTGCATTACTTCTTTATAAGAAGAATTTTATTTAGGTGATAGGTTTGAAAGGTTTGGCGTGGTTGAAAGAAAGCGAACACCTCGTTTTCCTGCCCGCTTGAAAGCTTTCCTAACTTTTTCAACACACAAAAAGAACCGTTATGAAAAGATTACGCTTTTTGGCGCTTGTGCTGCCGCTGTTCCTCCTGACTGCCTGCAACAAAGAGGAAGACCTGCCCACCCCCGACGCCGTCATGGTAAAATTCGTGAACAAAACCGGCAAGGACATCGCAGACCTGACCGTCAGCCGTGCCGAGGTGGGAAGCCTGAAAAAAGGCAGCACTTCCGGCGAGTATTTCCGCTACGAGGCATTGGGGCAACAATTCGGCTATGCCCTCGTGGAAACCGTAGGTATGGCCGGCGGCACGCGATATTTCACCGCCTCAGCCTGCCGGGGCGTGTGCGGTACGCCGAGCGCCCCGCACGGCATTTGGCTTACGCCGGGCTACCACAAGATTTCCGTACACATTTCGGATGAGTTGGGCGGCGACTACCTGACTTTCCGGATGATGGATTAGGTGAAATCAAAAAAATGGTTTTTTTGGGGTTAAATAAGCTGGTTTGCCAGCAGTCCCGCGGGTAAGCCAGCAAATAAATATGGTGTGGCGGTTGTTACGCTGGTATTACGCTGGTTCAAGTCTCCAGACTTGAACCCGGTATTTTCATGTCTCCGACATGAGTAAGCCAGCAAATGTGGTGTGGCGGTTACGCATGTCAGAGACATGCTGATATGCGGTTCAAG
>SCUG01000554.1 GCA_004297645.1 Saprospiraceae bacterium
GGGCAGGGGGGGAGTAAACACATTACCAGCACTTTTGCGGTTGACTGCCAGTTTTTGAATGTCGGTATTTTCTACCGACATCCAAAAACTAAAACCCTCGCTAACCCGGCACTTTTGTTTAGTGGTAACCGGGGTTGCTCAAATGGCTAAAGTCGAGCTTATGATACAGCCTCAAAAAGAACAAGGGTGTGTTTTTTCGGCGGCTTTACCGCCGAAAAAACACACATCTTATTTTGCGCACGTTCCTTAGTGGGTTCCGCAGTGCTAATTCTCACTTTTTACGCTGACGATTATTAACCGCAAATATGTACCTTCCGGTTTAATTTTGGCTCTTGAAAAAGTGCACCAATTGCCTGTCTGCGTTTCTAAAATCAAGTCATTATGGTACCTGAATTTTTAGTGCAAATCAAAGATTTTATCAGCCAGCCCTGGCCGTGGTGGGCCGGTGGGCCGATGATAGTGTTGGTGATGTTCATCCTGTTATTTTTCGGGAAAGAGTTCGGCATCTCCGCCAATTTCCGGGTCATGTGTGCCGCCGACGGGGCGGATAACATGGCCAATTTTTTCAAGTTCGACTGGCAGTCGCAGGGGTGGAACCTGCTGGTGGCGTTGGGGGCCATGTTCGGCGGGTATCTGGCGGCCCATTATTTTGTGTCTCCCGACGGCAATCTGGCCCATGTATCTGCCGCCACGGTGGCGAGCTTGAAAGACCTGGGCTTTAACTATGAAGAAGGGCAGGTGCCGTTGGTGCCGGAGTTTTACGATTGGCCCTACCTGTTCACCCTCAAAGGGTTGCTCATCATCGTTGGCGGGGGGTTTATGGTTGGCTTCGGGGCCCGGTATGCGGGGGGCTGCACGTCGGGCCATGCCATCAGCGGCATGTCGGCGCTGCAATTAGGCTCGATGTATGCCGTCATCGGTTTTTTTACGGGCGGGCTTTTTATGACCTACGTGCTGTTCCCGCTCATTTTCAAATTGCTCTAAAAACGTATCCTCTCATAAATTAATTGGAGTTTTCCAAAATTACGCAGTCTTTTCGAGAGGCAGGGTTTTGAACCCTGCGTTTCAGGTACGAAAACGCAGGGTTGAAAACCCTGCCGCTCGAAATACCAGCATTTTTTGAGGGGATACCTAAAAACACTGACTCATGAAAATGTCAAGATACATCATCGTTGGAATCCTGTTCGGCATCACCATGTACAAAACCGAGGCGGTCTCATGGTTCCGGATTTACGAGATGTTCCACTTCCAGTCCTTCCACATGTACGGCCTCCTGCTGTCGGCCATTGCGCTGGGCATCGGCGTGGTGCAATGGATAAAGTGGCGGCACCTGAAATCCATCGAAGGCCGGGAGATAACCATCAACGATAAAGACACGAGCTGGAAGCGCTACATTTTCGGGGGGTTCATTTTTGGCCTTGGTTGGGCGTTGGCGGGTGTGTGCCCCGGCCCGATGTTCGTGCTGCTGGGCAGCGGCTACACGGTGTTCATCGTGTTTCTGCTCGCCGCCATGACGGGCACTTTCGCTTATGGTTACTGGCGCGATAAACTGCCGCACTGACGAGGCAGGGGCTTATGGAGTTTTTATTTTTTTACAAAAAAAAAACGCCTTCCCGGCATGGTGACGGGAAGGCGTTTTTGTGACCCCGGAGGTTTCAAAGATGAAGAGTGCTGGCTGTGCCTGTTGGTTTATTGTCTTGGTGGAGAGGAACGAGCAGTGGAAAGCCGCCTTTCGGAAGACTTGTAACAACGGCTATTTTTCAAAAATCTTCCTGAACTGCTCCAGCATCAGACAAACCACCTTTGGGAACGGCACATTTTTTAAAACCTTGAAATGTCCGTCGTGGGTGATAATATAATCGGCGTTAGCGGCAATGGCACAGTCCACGTATTTGTCATCATCCGGGTCTCTGATAATAAGACGCCAGTTGTAGTAAGTAACGATGCGTCTGGTTTTAGGCAATTCGAGCAAGGTCCTGGCGACGTTTTCACCCAACGATTTGCTTTCGTAAAAGCCATCAATGGTTTCTTCGTACTCGGAGACAATTTCATTCGACACGGCAAGGGTTATTTTTCCTTGCAGCAGCGCATCGTAAAGCCAACGATGCCCGGCTTGTTTAGGCAAGATTTGGATGAGACAATTGGTGTCGAGAACAATTGTCATGCTGTCTTTTGCTTTTTGCTGCGCAAGTGGAGGTTCTTTGTTGCCTTCTCGAATGTCTTTTTCGTGTAACCTCTTTTTTTCCAGATTTGGTTGACTTCTTCGTCCACTTTCCGGCTGTAATACTGAACCAGCAATTCTTTGATTTCCATTAGCTCTTGCTCGGTCATGTTTTTAGAGAAAAGCTCCAGCAGGTGCAATTGCACGGGATTGAGCTTGTTAGCAGGAGCCGGTTGTGGATTTGATGCGGGCATGGTTTCTAAATTTTTTCAAAGGTATGGGATTTCGGAAAAAATGGGAAATGGCAGGCGGGGATGGTCGCAAGTTACGCTGCGCTAAACTTGCTCAAACTTAGTGTCTTTGATAAACTTGTGGCAACGGAGCTGCGCTGAACTTACTCAAACTTGGGCAATGGGGCAAACTTGCGGCAACGGGTGTAAAACCAACATTGCGCCTGCCCAACCCCAGTCGAACAGGCGCAACCCGCTCAGGCAAATTTCTCCAGAAAATAGCTACCTACCCAATTGGGTATTAGTTCGTCGTGAAGGACAATTTTTTTCTCAGGTGTCATTTCTGCTATAAGACGGGCTTCTTCACCTGAATTATCGAACAAATAAGAACGATAAGCTGCCATTGCGGCAGGGGCAAGAATTTCAAGAGAGCGGAAGTACCTGCTTTCAACTTTGTCCTCCGGGACAGGATGCCCGCCTTTCGACACCCGGTTGCGAATACGTTCGATGTTGATGGAAGGGTCTTGGGTACAAACAAAATAGAGATAGCTCCGGTATCCTTCATCGTATGCCCGTTGAAAAATGTCAAGTTTTGCAGGATGCGACATCACGGTTTCAAATGAGAAAGTAACCCCTTGCCCTAGTAGCTCCAAACGAAGCATTTCTGCTATGAAGGCGGCTTCATAGGAATTACTTTTTGAGGCCGAACAAACCAGGACGTTTTCACTCCACCGAAGATTGATGCCCAACCCGCTTTCCATACTCTTGGAGGCAAAAGGAGTTTGAGACAAATATTTTTCAAAGTTGGAGCGGCTGATTTGAAGGCCAAAATCCTCAAGGTGGAGAAAGCCTTTTTCTGATAAAACCTGCTCAATTTCATCCGCATTGATGTAACGGCCAATCCGGTACTCCCGACAGATGAGGTCGTAAACGGCACTTTTTCCCGACCCGTTCGGACCGGCAAAAACACGCATCCTTTTAACGGGCTTTGACCTCATAAACGGAGCCTTTTTCAACTTTTACAAAGGGAAGTACTTTGCCGATAATCTCACGGCGACCATCCGGAAACTCCTTGACAATCAGTTCATTTTCAACAAAAGTAACAGGCAGTCCAAGCGCCTTTGCTTCTGCAATCGCCCGGCGCCCGGCTTCTTTGCCTATTGCTTTAAGTGCGTTGACCACTTCATCCGGTGAGAGGTCTTCCAACTCCTTTTCGGGATACAGGCTCACTCCTTTTTTTCCGTTTTTCATAAAAGGTTAATTTTTGGCAAAGGTAGGTGTAAAAATAATATTGCGCCCGCCCAACCCTCAAGTTGAACAGGCGCAATTCGGAATCAGAAATCTCTATCCGGAATCAGAGAAGGCTTTAAAACCACTCCGCAAACTCCCCCACGCTCTTCGCTTCCAAGTCAAGGATGCCCTATCATTTTAAGGCAAAATCAAATCAGGCACAAAGATTCCAACCTTGGCATCCAGCCCTTTGAAATCAGCGTCATTCACTGTGACCAGTTCAGCATCCAGCAGCTTGGCCGTCGCCAGAATGATAGCATCGGGTGTTTTGATTTTACGAATTTGCTTGTAGGCCACTACTTGCAAAACGATGTCCATGTCTGTTTGGACGATTGTAAGCGAATTCAGGATGGCCTCGACGATAGCTTTTTCGTTTGGATTTGCAAACTGAAAACCCAAAGTCTCTATGTAGGTAATGGCAGAAACGAAAAGGTTGTCAAACCTCACGGCAATAGCCTTGAAGTCTAATATCCCCTTGAAAGGTAAATCAGGATGTTGCTGTCAAGCAGGCCGTTTTTAGTTCCACTCATCCCTTATTTGTCCTTGCCACACAGCCGGGTCTTCGATTTGTGCAAAAGCATTCATCATTTGAAGCTCATTGAAAAGGGACTCCAACTTTTCAATATCGAAGTTTTTGGCAGTTGACTGCTTTGAAACAGCTGTAGTTTGCTTGGCCTTTCCATTCGACATTGCTTTTTTGGGGAGGGTAAAATGGATTTTTAGCCGTTCCAACAAGGGCAGCAAAACTGCCAAATCAACTTCGTTTTTGATTTCAAGCACTACTTTCATCGTAAATATTTTTACCAAAGATAAGGCTAAGAATCCAATCACAGCAACCCCTTAAACCACTCCACAAACTCTTCCACCGTCTTCGCTCCGAGGTCACCTTCGCCCTGCTTGCGAACGCCAACAGCGCCAACCTCCGCCTCCTTCTCCCCGACGATGAGCATGTACGGGATCTTGTTCATCTCGGCATCCCGGATTTTGCGGCCGATGCTTTCGGAGCGGTCGTCCACGATGCCGCGGATGTCGTGGGTGGCGAGTTTTTTTTGCACCTCATTTGCATAGTCGTTGAACTTGTCGCTGATGGGCAGGATGGTGTATTGCTCCGGCGCCAGCCACAGCGGGAACTTGCCGTTGCAGTGCTCGATGAGCACGCCGATGAAGCGCTCCATCGAGCCGAAGGGCGCCCGGTGAATCATCACGGGGCGGTGCGGCTGGTTGTCGGCGCCGATGTATTCGAGTTCGAAGCGGTCGGGCAGGTTGTAGTCCACCTGTATGGTGCCGAGTTGCCACGAGCGGCCGAGGGCGTCCTTCACCATGAAGTCGAGCTTGGGGCCGTAGAATGCGGCTTCGCCGGGAACGGTGACGGTTTCTAAGCCGGTCTCAGCTACGGCTTCGATGATGGCGCGTTCGGCCTTTTCCCAGTTTTCGTCCGAGCCAATGTACTTCGATTTATCGTTGGGGTCGCGAAGGGAAATTTGGGCAGTGTAGCTGTCGAAGCCTAATTTTTTGAGGACAAAGCGGGTGAGGTCGAGCACACTGAGGAACTCGCCTTTCACCTGGTCGGGCGTACAGAACAGGTGTGCGTCGTCTTGGGTGAAGCCACGCACGCGGGTCAGGCCGTGCAACTCGCCGCTCTGCTCGTAGCGATAGACGGTGCCGAACTCGGCGATGCGCAGCGGCAGTTCTTTGTAGGAGCGTGGTTTGTGGCCGAAGATTTCGCAGTGGTGCGGGCAGTTCATGGGTTTCAACAAAAACTCCTCGCCCTCGCGTGGCGTGTGGATGGGTTGGAAGCTGTCCTTGCCGTATTTTTCGTAATGGCCGGAGGTGACGTAGAGTTCTTTTTTGCCAATGTGTGGCGTGATGACGGGTGTGTATCCCCGGAGGATTTGCTCTTGTTTGAGGAAGTTTTCGAGACGGCTGCGCAGGGCGGCGCCTTTGGGCAGCCAGATGGGCAGGCCGGCGCCGACTTTTTCGGAGAACATGAAAAGTTCGAGTTCCTGGCCGAGCTTGCGGTGGTCTCGTTTTTTGGCTTCTTCGAGCATTTCGAGGTACTCGGTCAGCTCCTTTTGTTTGGGGAAGGTGATGCCGTAAAGCCGGGTGAGTTGCTGGCGTTTTTCGTCGCCACGCCAATAGGCGCCGGCGACGGCCATGAGCTTTGCAGCCTTTATTTTAGCCGTATCAGGGATGTGAGGCCCCTTGCACAGGTCGGTGAAATTGCCCTGGTGGTAAAAGGTGATTTTGCCGTCTTCCAACTCATCTATCAACTCCAACTTGTACTCGTCGCCTTTTCCCTGGAAATATTTGAGGGCATCGGCTTTGCTCACTTCCTGGCGTTTGTAGGCGTTGCCCTGGCGGGCGAGTTCGAGCATTTTGTCTTCGATTTTTTTGAAATCGTCGCTGGAAATTTGCGTGCCGCCGGGGTCCACGTCGTAATAAAAGCCGTTGTCCACCGCCGGGCCGATGCCTAATTTAATGCCTGGATAAATCGCCTCCAGCGCCTCTGCCATCAGGTGGGCCGAGGAGTGCCAGAAGGTGCTTTTGCCTTCTTTGTCGTTCCAGGTGAGCAGTTGGAGTTTGGCGTCGGAGTGGATGGGGCGGTTGGCGTCCCGGACTTCGCCGTTGACTTTTGCGGCCAATACATTTCTGGCCAGCCCTTCGCTGATGGACCGGGCAATTTCCATGGCGCTCGTGCCTTTGGGATATGGACGGACGCTGCCGTCGGGTAGTGTGATGTTTATCATCGTGATTCGTAATTCGGCTAATGCCCTATTGTCTTCTTGAAAAGTGGTGTCCAGGTTTGCCAGAAAGTGAACCGTGGATTGGGCTTTTTAAGAAACAAAAAAGGAGCGGGTAAAAAATAAAAAAGGACTACGGCGATGGCAGGCAAAAAGTTCTATTACCGCCATCAATTTCTGTGAAAGCGGCAAAAATAGA
>SCUG01000053.1 GCA_004297645.1 Saprospiraceae bacterium
CAAAAAAGAAGAACGGAGAATGGCAACATTCTCCGTCATCAATTTTTCACCTTCAAAAGTAGTGAAAGTTTACAGATTGGGAATTTGGAAAAGGATTTTCTTTAGACTAATTCAGCAGGTTCCGGATTGGTGAGCTTGTAAATATCGGTGGCGCTCACACAGAGAATGGCCTTGCCTTGGCGTATGGCGATGGGAGCTTTGATGAGCGCCGGGTTGTATTTTATCACATTCAGCCAGTCTTCATTGTTAAACTCCCTGCCGCGAATGTGGGCCTGGTAATAAGGGTGCGATTTGTTCATGAGTTGTTTCGGATGCATTTGCAGGGACGATAGAATCTGCTGCCAACTCGTGCACGTGGAAGGCGCTTGTTCAAAAGAATAGGTCCTCACATGAGGTACCAACCCCTGTGCATGGGCAACGGTTTTTCGGTCGTTGCTGGAGTCAGGGTTGAAGTAAATGAGAATTTCACGGCGGTGGGTTTTCATGACAATTTGATTTTGGTGATGATTTTAAGAATCTATAAAACTAAACCATCTTGTCTGCAAGACCAATACTTCACGGGGTTATATTTTTTGATTGGCTGAAGGCAAAAAATAGTTGCCTGTGATAAAAGCGAATCGCGGAAAGAAAATTAAACCCCCAACAAGCTCTTAACGGCAATAACAGTTGTGGCCGTGCCGAATTTTGGATATTTGTGGCCTAACCATCACCGGCCTGTTTATGATTAGCCTTACAAAACATTCTCTGCAAAAATTGGAGGCCCTGCTCACTGAGTTGGGGTACGTCATCCGGTACGAGAAGGGGAGCTTCAACTCTGGCTACTGCTTAGTTGAAGACCGCAAAATCGTGGTGGTGAACAAGTTTTTTGACGTGGCGGGGAGAATCGGAGTGTTGCTTGAAATCCTCGAAACCCTGGATTTCGACGCTGGCATACTCGGAGACAATTCGGCGAAGTTTTACAAAAAAATTCAGGAATCCGGCGGGGAAGACGGCACTTGATGTATGCGCTTACCTAAATACTCGCGTTGAGCATCTTTTCTACTGCCCCGACTGCCTGCCGCATGCGCGACTCATAATCGCCGGAAATGATGACTAAGGGCACCTTCCTTTTTTCCAATTCGGTCTTCAACCTTTCATAATGCCAGTTCCGGATGTGTGGGTATTCTCGCAGGCCGTCGTGCTCCCAAGCCACATCGGGTGCCAGCAGCAGGAACAGGTCGTAATGGCGGCGGTGCGTTTCTTCAATGACCCATCCGGGGCATTCCACCTTGTAAATCTCCGCCCAGATTTCTGTGACGATGAGGTCTGTGTCGCAAAAAAGAACAACGTTGGCCTTTTTTGCGGCCTCGTCTTCTAAGAAAATCTGACCCCCGGCGATGTGGGCAAAGTCGAGTGAGGTAAGGTTTTGCCCGACCGTTTGGCAATAGGCCCTGCCGTATTCTTCCACCCAAACCGTATGGAAGTGAGTAGCCAGTTTTTGCGACAGGAAGGTTTTACCCGTAGATTCGGGGCCGCTGAGCACCACTTTCTTTATGCTTTTCGAGAAATTTTTGTGTTCCATCACGGCACCGCACAGCGCGGTTTTTTTTAAAAAAATGGAAATTGGCAACGCTAAGTTAGGTTTAGAAAAGCCGCAAAGGTGCTTCGTTTCCGTCGTTTGTAAAAATGTATCCTGCCTGTAGAAGGTGGCTGATGGGGAGTTCAACGGCGGTATTCTGGTTGCTGTTGTGCTGTATGGCGTAGCCCAAGTGAAAGTTGCCCAAAAGTAATACCACCGAGCCACCGTACCGGCCGAGGTCTTCGCTGCCCGAATAGTCCGACCTGCCGGCGAGCAGCCCCACCATGTAAGTGCCATTCACCACAAACGTAGCCTGCACATCGTACGACAGATAGTGCCCGGCGTCATTCGGCGAAGAAGGCAATTCGTAAAGTTTGGCGTACCGCAGCAGGGCAGCGGGTTTCAGTAAAATGTTGTTGTAAAGGCGGAGGACAAACCCGCCGTGGGCACTGATGGGCTTCTCACGCGGGATGTAGGTAGTGGCATTATCATTTTTGAAAAAGAGACTTTGCTCAAACAGCTTGAGCGCCGACACGCCGGCAAAGGCGCGCCGGGATTGGAAATACACCCCCAAGCCGCTGTCAATAGAGCCGAAATTGAGTGGCGCCGAGCCAAAGCCATCATCGTCGAAATCGAAATAATTGAAGCCCAACGTGCCGCCAAAAGAAAGAGTGCCTGAGGGCAACGGCACTTTCCAGCTAAAAGCAGGGCTGGCGCTCACCTCCCCGAACAGGCTCGCTTTGTAAAATTGCATCACGCCACCCCAAGCCGTGCGAGCGTGCCGGCCGGGGCCATGTACACTCACCAACCCCGAACGGGAAACCGTCGCCGCAGCGCTGAAATTGCCAAAGTAAAAAGCTTCGAATGCCGGAAAGCCGGAAGCACCGGCATACGCAGGGTTTAGCGGCAGGGCATCTAATTGATACAGCAAAAACGATTGCCGGAGCTCCTGACCCCGGAGGGCCGGTGCGGCAAGGAGCAGGCATCCCGGTAAGGCGACCCGGAAAAAGAACTGGCGTGGCAGGTTGGCCGGCATATTTTCTTTGTTGAAGTGGTTTTAAATGGCCCTAAAATAAGTGATTTTTATCAGGGCAACCTCTGCGTTTTGACATTGTACTGCCAAATAGCCGCCATGCCGCCACTGACAGGTAAGCGGGAATGCCAGCAGTTACTTGGGCTGGAGCGAAGTGACGTTTTTTTTCCGATGAAATCTAAATCGAGTTCATGATAAAAATGCTGAAAATCGTACTTATCCAGATACAAACCTTTTATAGCTTTGCGCCGGTTTTAGAATGCCCTTATAACCACCTGTCTCAAGTGATGTCGTGCAGGGGCTTTTTTGAACCGGATGGAAACTTAAAATTTAACGATTGACCATCAGGCTTTTGGCTACCGTTGCTTGCCGTTTGTCGCTAAAGCTACGAGCAAGAGACCGGCAGCAAAACGCTGAGAGACGCTGGAATTTCCGCAAAGGGAATTTTCGTACGGCTCTGAATTCAACCAACATTCATAGCAGATGAGAAAGGGTTCATCGAGGATTTTGCTTCTTACAACACTCTTGTTTCTTTCCCAACTTGCATCGGCACAAGCCCAGGACGGTAGCAGTAGCACCAACCAATTCCTCAGTATTTCGTTGGCGGCTGTTATCATCATTGCCTTTTTGGTGATGGTAAAGGCCGGAAACAAGCTCCTCCAAATTCAGACTAAAAAGCCAGGGCTTCCCGCCTATGTGAATGGCGATGCGGCCATCATCCTAAAAAGAGGCTTCGACATCAAACTCAAAGGCGCTGCCACCGGCAAGGTAGATGAGAAAGTGAGGGTGGACACCTTCGCCATGCAGCCGCCCAATTTCAGAGGCGTGGCTCCCATCCCCAAAGTAGAAGTGGAAGTGGGTGATACCGTAAAAGCCGGCGACCATCTTTTTTATGATAAAACGGAGTCTGCGGTAAAATACGTCTCTCCGGTGAGCGGGGAGGTAATTGCCGTCAATCGCGGTGCGCGCCGCTCCATCGTTGAAGTGGTAATTTTGGCCGATAAAGAACAGCAGTACCGCCAACTCCCGGCCTTTGACCCCGAAAAAAACAGCCGCGAGAAACTGGTAGATTTTCTCTTAGATACCGGTGGCTGGTCACTTCTCCGCCAGCGCCCTTATGACATCGTGGCTCAACCAGAATTCGTTCCCGGCAATATTTTCATTTCCACCTTCGATACTGCTCCATTGGCACCCGACCTCAACGTAGTGGTGGAGGGCAGAGGCATTGCCTTCCAGAAAGGGCTGGATGTTTTGGCCAAATTGACAACGGGCAAAGTATATCTCGGCATGAATGCCAACGGCGGCGCCGCACCCTCCGAAGTGTTTCTCAAAGCCACGGGAGTGGAAAAACGCTGGTTCAAAGGCTGCCACCCTGCGGGCAATGTGGGTGTGCAAATTCACCACGTCGCCCCGGTGGGCACTAAAGGCATGGTGTGGACCCTTGGTGTGCAGGAAGTCATCACGCTTGGGGCCTTGTTTACCGAAAACCGTTTCAATGCCGAACGCGTGATTGCGCTGACAGGTGCCGAACTCAAAATGCCCAAATATGTGCGTACTTATGCCGGCGCCAATGTGAAAGAGCTAATCAAAGACAACCTAAAAAGCGACCATGTTCGTTTTGTTTCCGGCGACGTACTTTCTGGCCAGCAAAAGTCGCCCGGCAACTTCCTCAACATGTACGACGACCAGTTGACCGTGTTGGAGGAAGGCGATTATTACGACATGTTAGGCTGGCTGGTTCCGGGCAAACCAGCGCCTACTACTTCCCGGTCTTTCTCTAATTTCCTCTTCCCCAATAAGACTTTCAAGGCCGAAACCAATTTACACGGAGAGAAACGTGCCTTCGTGATGACAGGGCAATACGAAGAGGTGTTGCCGATGGATATTTATCCGCAACACCTGATGAAGGCCATCCTGACCAACGACTATGAAAAAATGGAAGGTTTGGGCATCCATGAACTGATAGAAGAAGATGTGGCGATTTGTGAATTCGCCTGTACTTCCAAACAGCCGCTGCAAAAGATTTTGCGCACCGGCCTGGAGATGATGCAAGAGCAAGGATGATTTCGTTTAACGCCGTTCGCCATTGGTCTGACTGAATACAACTGGCGGCGAGCAGCGAGCAATCCACAACGAATTAACAACAAATGAAAGGTTTACTTGAAAAGGTAAGAAAATTAGAACCGCCGAAAGAGAAGAAGCTACTTCGCACTTTGTACGACGGGTTTTTCACGTTTCTGTTTACGCCTAATACCGTAACGAAAGGGCCAGGTGTCCACATTCGCGACCGCATGGACCTCAAACGCACCATGACGGTGGTGGTGATAGCGCTGCAATTGTGCTATCTGTTCGGTGGCTACAACATCGGCCACCAGCACTTCTTGGCTTTGGGGCAGCACACTGCCTTTCTGGAGGCCGTGCATCTGAAGCTGGCCTACGGCATTATCAAACTCCTGCCCATTTTCATCGTGTCCCACGTGGTAGGTTTAGGCATCGAATTTTATTATGCCGCCAAAAGAGGGCACCCCATCGAAGAAGGGTATTTAGTGACGGGGGCTTTGATACCCC
>SCUG01000555.1 GCA_004297645.1 Saprospiraceae bacterium
CCGGGCTGGGCGGCAGGCTCGACTCCACCAATGTCATCATCCCGCTCGTTAGCATCATCACCAATATCGGGCTGGAACACCAGCAGTTTTTGGGAGAATCACTTCCCGAAATCGCCGGGGAAAAGGCAGGCATCATCAAGCCGGGCGTGCCCGTGGTCATCGGGGAGTCGCACCCTGAAACCCGGCTGGTATTCGTGGAGACTGCCAAAAAACAAAGTGCCCCCCTGGCCTTCGCTGAAGAAAACTTTGAAGCCATTCTACTAAAAAAAACAACCACCCACAGCTTCTACCAAATTTTGAAAAACGGAAAGGAATTCCTGCCGGAACTGAAATTAAACCACCTCGGCGATTACCAGCAAAAAAACCTGTGCACCGTCCTGCAATCGTTGGAGTTTTTGGCTGAAGAATTTCCGGAAGTGGCCCATACCCGGCAAATAGAAAAGGGGCTGGCGAATTTGAAAAAACTTTCCACATTCATCGGGCGGTGGGAGTATATCAGCGAAGTACCGCGGGTACTGTGCGACAGCGCCCACAACGAGCATGGCTTGCGGCAGGCTATGGCGGGTTTGTCCAAACTATCGTTCCGCCGGCTTCATTTTGTGATGGGGGTTGTCGCCGACAAATCCCTGTCTTCCATTTTGCCGCTTCTCCCCCACTCTGCCACCTACTATTTTGCAAAAGCCAATATCCCACGTGGACTTGACGCCGGGGTCTTAAAAAACGAAGCACTCAAATACGGCCTGCAGGGCAAAGCTTACTCCTCCGTTCGCCGGGCTATGGCTGCCGCCAAACGCAGCGCTACCCCGGACGACCTGGTATTCGTGGGTGGCAGTATTTTTACCGTAGCCGAAGTTCTGTAAATCCATTATTTCCCCAAATATCCGGCGGGGAAAGTGCTCAGGTCTATGCCCCACACCAATGGTAGGAAATAGTACACCAAAAGCGTGAGCAGCACAGTGGATACTAAATTCATAAACAACCCCGTCTGCACCATATCGGTAATTTTCAGATACCCCGAACCGAAGACCACCGCATTGGGGGGCGTGGCCACTGGCAACATAAAAGCGCAGGATGCCGCCAAAGTGGCGCCAACCATGAGGCCCAGCGGGTGAACTCCTAACGAAAACGCCAGCCCTGCCAACACTGGCAGAATCATCGAAGCCGTGGCCACATTGGAGGTCACCTCCGTCAGGAAGTTCACTGCGAGAACGAGTATCATAAGGAGCAAGAAATACGGCACTGCATGTAAAAGCGTGAGTTGGCCGCCCAACCAGTCTGCCAGCCCGGTATCTTTAAAACCGGTGGCCAATGCCAGCCCCCCGCCAAAAAGTATCAGGATTCCCCACGGAATGGTTTCGGCGGTTTGCCAGTCGAGCAGCGTTTCACCAGCCCGTGAAGGTGCTGGAATGAGGAAAAGCGCCAACGCCCCCGCCACTGCGATAACCGTGTCGCCAATGCCGGGTATAATCTTATCGAGCAAAAATCCCTGACTAACCCATGCCAGCGCCACCGTGAGGAAGACAACGAAAATCCTCTTTTCTTCCGGCGAAACCGGCCCCAATGCTGCCAACTGCCGGTGAATCTCCGCCCTGCCTTCACTTGCCACAGGGCGCGGCACTATATCTCTGAAAGCTCCACTGACTAAATAACGCCAACACAAAAAAAGCAACCCAATGGCAAACGGCAGGGCAAAAAGCATCCATTCTGAAAAAGAAATCACCACGCCATAGGTTTCCGCGACCACCCCGGAGAGGATGACATTGGTCGGTGTGCCGATGAGCGTTGCCATGCCACCAATACTACTGCTGTACGCTATGGCCAGCATCATGACTTTGCCCAAAGTACCATCGTGGTGTTTTTCGTTGAAATGTTTCACCACGGCCAACCCGATGGGCATCATCATCACCGTGGTGGCTGTGTTGGAAATCCACATGGAGAGGAAGGCCGTTGCCAGCATGAAACCGAGGATGATTTTGTTCCTGCTGGTGCCCACCCACTTGATGATGTTCAGCGCAATGCGCCGGTGAAGGTTCCACTTCTCAATGGTGACGGCAATCAGAAACCCGCCTAAAAACAAATAGACCATGGGGTTGGAATAACCAGATGTGGCTTTCTCCAAACTCAAAGCCCCGGTTAATGGAAAGACGATGATGGGCAGCAAGGCCGTCGCCGCAATCGGGATGACTTCCAATATCCACCAAACAGCCATCCACAAGGTGGTGGCGAGCACCGCATTCGCCTCTTTCGTCAATCCTTCCGGGTGAAAAAATAAAAGTGTCAGGATAAAAATCAGGGGGCCGGTCAGAAGTCCGAGTCTTTTCTTCATGCTATCGTCATTGTTTGAATAACCGGGGTGAGTTCAAGTGCTTTTACCGGGGTGAATGTATCAGAATTCCCGCACTTTTTGAAATGCTATGGATGAAGTGACCGTGCGACTTGGTGTCACCCGGTCACTGCTACGCACGCCGAATGAGAAGCGTGTGTATCGGCGGCTGAAGCCGCCGAATCACCAGATATTGCTCAAGCCACTTGAAGACCTGGAGCATTAAAGTAACGGCTCTGTTCACGGGTAAACGTGTTGATGGTGCGGCATCTTTTCCTCACTCCTTGCCCGCTCAACGCTGTCTTTTGTTAATTTTGGCGCAGCCCAACCACACCAACATTCCCCGCCCTATGTACCTGATAGGTTATGACATTGGAAGTTCGTCCATAAAGGCTGCCCTCGTTGATGCAGGCTCCAAATCTACGGTAGCCGTCGTACAATCACCGTTGCAGGAGATGGACATTTTGTCGCCACAATCAGGCTGGGCCGAACAGCACCCCGAAACCTGGTGGGAACACACCTGTACCACCACAAAAAAACTCTTGCAAAAGACCGGCGCCCAACCGGCCGAAATAAAAGGCATTGGCATCGCCTACCAGATGCACGGCCTCGTGCTCGTAGATAAAAACCACCAGCCGTTGCGGCCATCCATTATCTGGTGCGACAGCCGGGCTGTGGCCATTGGCAAACGGGCCTTTGAGGCAATAGGCCCAGAAAAATGCCTCAGCCACCTCCTGAATCCGCCCGGTAACTTCACTGCCTCTAAGCTCAAATGGGTGCAATACCACGAACCCGAAATCTATGAAAAAGCGTGGAAGGTCATGCTGCCGGGCGATTACATCGCCATGAAACTTACCGGCGAAATCCGCACCACTCCGGGAGGTTTGTCGGAGGGCATCCTTTGGGATTTCAAAGAAAATGAAATTGCCCAATTCGTTTTGGATTATTTCCAATTCGACCGCCTCCTGTTTCCTGAGGTCGTGCCGGCATGCTCCCCTCAGGGCTTCGTGACAAAAGCAGCCGCAGAGGCGACCGGAATAAAAGAGGGAACCCCCGTTACGTACCGGGCTGGCGACCAGCCCAACAACGCCATGTCGCTGAACGTCCTGCAACCCGGTGAAATAGCTGCCACCGGCGGCACCTCCGGTGTGGTGTACGGCGTGGTGGCCCGCCCCGTTTCTGACCCGCAATCGAGGGTCAACGGCTTCGCACATGTGAATCACACGGCGGCATCCCCCCACATCGGCATTTTGCTGTGCATCAACGGGGCCGGCATTCAATATAGCTGGGTACGGCAACACTTCGCAGGGGGCATCATTTCTTACGGCGATATGGAAAAAATGGCGGCGGCCATCCCGGTTGGTTCCGATGGACTTTGCATCTTGCCGTTCGGCAATGGGGCAGAACGCATGCTCGGCAATCGCGACATGGGGTCTCGCATTTGCAATCTCCGCTTCAACCGGCACACGCAGGCCCACTATTTCCGGGCAGCGCTCGAAGGCATTGCCTTTTCCTTCGTTTATGGCATCCGTATTTTACAAGGCATGGGGCTGGACATGCGCATCATGCGGGCTGGTAACGACAACCTGTTCCAGTCGGCCATTTTTTCTTCCACCATCTCCAATCTCACCGGCATCCGCATCGAACTCATCGCTACGACGGGCGCCGCAGGGGCAGCAAAAGCCGCCGGGGTGGCCACCGGCATTTACAATTCATTGGAAGAAGCGATGCAGGGCAGCGAAATCGTCCAGGGTTGGGAACCCAACGATAGCGTTGAACTGTACTTAAAGGCTTATCGGGACTGGGAAAAGGAGCTAACCAAACAGTTATAATTCCTGAAAAAAATAAAATCCGCTACCATGACCAACAGCACAAAAACCTGGTTCAAAGGCATTGAAAAAATAAAGTACGAGGGCCGGAAAACAGACAATCCACTGGCCTTCCGGTGGTACGACGAAAACCAGTTGGTGGGAGGCAAGACGATGAAAGAGCACCTCCGGTTCGCCGTGAGCTACTGGCACACCTTCGGCGGTACAGGCGGCGACCCTTTTGGCGCAGCCACCAAAAACTTCCCCTGGCTGCAAGCCGCTGACCCCATTCAGCAGGCCAAAGACAAAATGGACGCAGCCTTCGAGTTTATCGCTAAAATTGGCGCACCTTATTATTGCTTCCACGATTTCGACCTGGTACAGGAAGGGGCCTCCCTCAAAGAAAGCGGCAAGCGGCTGGAAATCATCACTGACTATGCTTTGCAGAAACAAAATGCCACCGGCATCAAACTGCTGTGGGGCACGGCCAACCTCTTTTCCAACCCACGCTATATGAATGGCGCTGCCACAAATCCCGACTTCAATGTGGTGGCCTACGCCGGTGCCCAGGTGAAAAACGCCCTCGACGCCACCATCAAATTAGGCGGCGAAAACTACGTGTTTTGGGGCGGCCGGGAGGGCTACATGTCGCTGCTGAACACCGCCATGAAAAAGGAGTTGGACCACATGGCCCGCTTCCTCCACATGGCCAAAGATTACGCACGGGCCAATGGCTTCATGGGTACGTTTCTAATTGAACCGAAACCCATGGAACCCTCCAAACATCAATACGATTTCGACGCAGCCACCTGTACCGGCTTTTTGAGGGAATACGACTTGTTGGCCGATTTCAAATTGAACATCGAAGTGAACCACGCCACCCTGGCACAGCATACCTTTCAGCACGAGTTGCAGGTGGCCGCCAATGCCGGCGTCCTCGGCAGCATGGATGCCAACCGCGGCGATTATCAAAATGGCTGGGACACCGACCAGTTTCCCAACAATGTCTATGAGCTGACGGAAGCCATGCTGGTGTTTCTCGAAGCAGGCGGGGTGCAAGGTGGCGGCATCAACTTCGACGCCAAAACCCGCCGCAATTCAACGGACCTCGAAGATATTTTCCACGCCCACATAGGCGGCATGGACGCCTTCGCACGGGCATTGCTTACTGCCCACGCCGTACTCGAACATTCGGAATACCGGCAGCTTCGCCAGTCCCGTTACGCTTCATTCAGCAAGCCGGAAGGGAAAGCCTTTGAGGAGGGAAAGTTGACATTGGAAATGCTGGCGGCCACCGGCCGCAATAACGGCGAACCGCAACAGATAAGCGGCCGGCAGGAACTGTTTGAGAATATCCTGAACAGGTATCTTTGACCCCGGCCCGTTCATGGGAAAACTTCCAGCCTCGCCAGCCTGCCCAGTGACATGGCCAGGCCGGCGAGGCCGGCAAGTCTTACTTTTTTATTTGTTGAAAAACGCGGAGGGTGTCCCGGTTAATTCCGATGAAAAGCAACGGCGTATCACCCTCGAAATAGGCTAGCGACTCCACCTGCCCATTCACCACCAAACCACTTTTTGCCGGAGGCAAAACCTCGAAAGCCTTGCCCCCTTTGCCCATGAGGAAAATGCCTTTATTGGCGTCAATGTACCCTGTGGAAACATCACACGAGTAGTCATTGCCGGCAAGAAATACATCGGGGCGGCCATCGCTGTTGAAATCGCTTACCAAAATTTCCTTCACCGGAGAAGTCTGCACGACTGATGGCAAGCGTTCCCATTTAAATCCTTTACCCTCGTTCCACAGAAAGTAACTGGAGGTAGAGTTGACGAAGAACTTGCTCTTACCGGGCAGGGCTGCCCGGTCGAGGATGCTGTCCATGGTGGCGTAACTGAAATGCGTATAGCTGCTAAATTTGTTGCGGAAAAAAGGCGACTGAGCAGCCAACTCGTCTAAATAATTGACTGGATATTCCCTCATCACACCTTTTTCATCCGGCCAGTATGCGGCGGTGATGGGGTCAATGATTCCACTGTTGTCAATATCAATAGCATAAAGCCGCATGGGGTACGAATCGCTTGCGGTGAACCTGTGATTTTCGCCAAAATTGCCCACGATATAATCGTCATCCCCATCGTGGTCGAAATCGCCGGCAGCGATGGAATACCACAGCCCGTGCATGCCATTGAGGTCGTTCTGGCCCGTGAGTTTGAATTCTTTGCCACCGGCATTTTTTAAGATAGCTATGGAGTTCCACTCCCTCGTCAGCAAAATATCCTCCCAACCATCGCCGTCGTAATCGCTCCAGACTGCATCTGTCACCATTCCCAAATCGAAGTTCATTGTGCGGCCCGCTGAAAAACGGCCGCCGTCATTGATTAAAATAAAGGAAGGCGGCGCATAGGGGAAATTCTCCCTTTCCACCCTGGCCCCGATGAACAGGTCGGCATCCCCGTCGTGGTCGAAATCAAACGGACGCACGACAGAGGCAGGAAAGGGAGGCACGGGAAGCGCCACTTTGGTGAACACCCCTCCATCATTCACGTAAAGGAAATGCTGATAGTCTTCCTTCTTATCGTTGGCATAACCGCCGGCTACTGCTATGATGTCGTCATCGCCGTCGCCGTCAAAATCCACGGCGGAAATATCGGATTCGGTGCATATTCTCGTTTCGGTCAAGCCAGAAAATTTTGCGCTTTCAAAATGACCGCCTTTGTTAAGAAAAACAGCAACCGGCGATTCAGGAGCGCCGCCGGTGATTAAGTCTTTTTGCCCGTCGCCATCAATATCCCCTTTGGTCATGCAGGGGCCTATCTGCGAAAACTTGTGCTGTATGATGGGTTGCCTCAGGAAATAATCGACGAAATCTTCTTGCTCATGCGTGTACTCAAGCACATGGCCGGCCCGGCTGAAAAGGGGACTTTTCAGGGGAGGGGCTGGCGGCTGCGGAGTGTAATCAATTGCCTCCGCCTCTTTCAAAACGAGAAGCTGGTTGGGTTGAACATTTTTCAGGAATGTGGCGCTAATTCCCCCCGGCCAGATGACTCGCAGTGAGTCAATTTTGTTGCTACTCCCCAAGCCAAAATGGACGATGGGGTCAATAGAAGAGATGTAGCCCCGTGTCAAATTGTGTTCGCAGTATTGCAATTGCCCATTGCACCACAGGGTGATTTTAGCGCCGGTGGCCAGTGTATTCGCCCCGCTGCCCTTTAATGCTATTCTCAAATAATTGGATTTGCTTTCAAGTTTTCCGATGGTGTTGTTCCGGTAAATAAAAGCCTCATCGTTGATGTTGTTGGTCACATAGTCGAGGTCGCCGTCGTTGTCGAGGTCCACAAATGCGGCCCCGTTGGAAAAAGAAGGGAAGCGCATACCCCATTCATCCGTACGGTTGGCAAATTTAAAATCACCCAGATTTTCAAAAGCGAAATTGGAGGTTTTCGCCACGGGAATGCGCGGCATCAGGTCGTAATCGGAGGCCAGATACCCATACATCTGGGCTTTGTATTTGGTAAAATCCTTGTCGGTGAGGTCTTTCGGGAATCCATTGGTGATGAATAAGTCCCGGTCGCCGTCGTTGTCAAAATCGGCGAATAGCGGCGACCAACTCCACTCCGTTTGATAAACGCCCTCCATCTGACCCACTTCGCTGAACGGGAGCATTTCGCCGTTGAGGAACCCATTGTGCAGGTGCAGCATGTTCCTCACATACTGGTGCTGGTATCCGAGCTTTTTGTCGAGATTGTAAATCAGATAGCCGTGGCCATTGATGGTCTGTTTTTTTCTGAAATACGCCGAAGGCATCATGTCCATGGTAAAAATGTCGGGGTTGCCGTCGTTATTCACGTCGGCCATGTCGTTGCCCATCGAAGATTTGGAAAGGTACGACAGGTATCTGGCCGCTTCTTCTTTGAAAGTCCCGTCGCCCTGGTTGATGTAAAGCAGGTCGCTCGATATGTAATCATTGGACACGTAAATATCCGGGTAACCATCTTTGTTAATGTCGCCAATGGCAAGGCCTAACCCAAATCCTTCGTAAACAATACCAGCTTTCAGCGTGACATCGGCGAATTTGCCATTTCCCAAATTCTCGTAAAGTCTGTCGTTGTTCTGTGCTGTGCCGTCTGCTATTTTAACGTGGTAGCTGGTCGGAGTTCTCTCCGTGATGAGATTATTCAAAATGTACAGGTCGGGGTCGCCGTCGAGGTCATAATCGAAAAAGGCGGCCTGCATGGAATGGCCCATGTCTGCAATGCCGTATTGGCCTGCCATTTCTTTAAAGGCCGGGAGGCCGCCGGCCTGCAAGCCCTGATTCACCCATAACTGGTTCTTGCGCAGCAAGCTGTCATCGCTCATGGTGGAGGTGAAATACAAATCGGCCCAACCATCGGCATTGATATCGGTTACAGCCACGCCACTGAGCCATTGGTGGTTATCAAGGCCCTCGAATTTGTTGGTGATATCCTGAAATTTCAGGCCGCCCAGATTTAGGTAAATACGGCTGGACACCTTGTTTCCCACAAAGATGAGGTCGTTCAGACCGTCGTTATTCAAATCGGCCACGCCGGTGCCTCCGCCATTGTACATGTACTCGTTGTGCATGATATTGAACGTGTCTTTATCAACGATTTCATTGATAAAACTGACCCCCGAATCCGAAGAATCCAGCCGTTCAAATCGCGGGGTTTTGCTCCCGCATGAAACAAGAAGTGCGCCTCCAAACAATAGAAATAGAACTCTCATGGTAGCTATCATTTTCAACTCCTGCCGGCCCTGCGGATGAAATTATGCCAGGCAGCGGGACAGGCAGGTATTCACCGGGAAAAATGACAAAAAAAAAGAGACTGCCCAAACAAATGAGCAGCCTCTTTTTTTCAAAAACCAAAATGCATTATCTGTTCTGAACCAAGCGGCCTCCCATGAGGTCTATCTGATTTTGAGGAACCGGAAAGAGTTTATCTTCCGGGCCTACGGTAGCGGCTCCATAAAGAGCAGATAACTCCGTTTTCTCATAGTTCAAAATCCTGTTGAGGTCAGATTCCACCATACCCCATCTTTGGAGGTCGAAGAAGCGGTGGCCTTCCATACCCAATTCCAACTTGCGCTCCATGCGCAAGGCCTTGCGGGCGTTGTCCTGAGA
>SCUG01000556.1 GCA_004297645.1 Saprospiraceae bacterium
GTGTTCGAAATAAGATGTTCTTTTTGAGGCCGCCTCCGGCGGCCTCAAAAAGAACAAGGGTGTGTTTTTTCGGCGGCGAAGCCGCCGAAAAAACACACATCTTATTTTGCGCACGTTCCTTAGGTTTTAAGAAAGAATCCCAACCAGGAACAACTTATATTTGCTCAAAACCCAAAAATGAAAGTACCACAAGAAATAACCATCTCCACCTCGCCCTTCCTGCATCACCGGGAGACGACCCCGAAGATTATGTGGGAGGTGGTGTACACCTTAGTGCCGGTGTTGCTGGCAGCGTTCTACTACTTCGGGCTGAGCAGCCTGTTGGTGAGCGTGTCTGCCATTGGCGGCTGCCTGCTCACGGAGTGGTATTACGGCAGGTCCACGCCGCGGGGTGTTTCCCTTAAAGACGGCAGCGGACTGATTACGGGTATGCTGCTGGCACTGACGCTGCCGCCAGGATTTCCGATGTGGATGGCCTTTCTGGGCGGCGTGGTAGCCATTGGCGCGGGCAAGATAATCTGGGGTGGTCTGGGGCAAAATGTGTTCAACCCCGCGTTGCTGGGACGGGCATTTTTGCAGGCGGCGTTCCCCACGGCCATCACCACCTGGGAGCTACCCAACGGCCATTACTTCGGGCCAAGGGGCACGAACCTGGCCATGCCTTTTTTTCAGGGCACACCGGTGGATGCTGTAAGTTCAGCCACGCCATTGTCGCAGATGAAATTCAGCCACGTGGCCACTGCCATCCCCGACCTTTTCATTGGAAATACGAGCGGTTCGCTCGGCGAGACCTGCGCGCTGCTGCTCCTCCTGGCCGGTATTTATTTAATCGTTCGAAAAATTATCAACTGGCGGATACCGGCAGCCATCCTGCTGACGGTGGGCGTGTTCTCCGGCATTCTTTTTTGGATAAACCCGGAGAAGTTCGCCTCGCCGCTGTTCATGTTTTTTTCCGGCGGGCTGCTGTTGGGCAGCGTGTACATGGCCACCGATTTGGCGACATCGCCCCTGTCGGGAAAAGGCTGCTGGATATTTGGCATTGGCATTGGCCTGCTGGTCGTACTCATCCGCGTGTGGGGCGGGCTGCCGGAGGGCGTCATGTATGCCATATTGCTGATGAACGCCTGCACGCCGCTCATCAATAAATTTACGCAACCAAAGGTTTACGGACACTGATGAACGAAGAAAATGTACATACGGAAGATGCACCGAAAGAGCCAAGCTCCGGCCGCCTCATCGCTACGCTTGGCATTGCCGGTTTTTTCTCAGGAATCCTGCTGGTCGGGGCCTACCTGTTTACCCTTCCTATGATTCAGGCCAACAAGGCCCGTGCACTGGAAGCCGCCATTTACAAGGTGCTGCCCGGCAGCAAGAGCTTTGAAACGCTGGTCTTGAAAGACGGCACGCTTGAGGTTTTTAAAAACGCTGAAGCCTCGAACCAAGGCGCACCTCCCAACAGCATTTTCGCCGGATACGACAGCACCGGCGCATTGGTGGGTATTGCGGTACCTGCCGAGGAGCCGGGATTCCAGGACATCATCGTGGGCATTTACGGCTACAACCCTTCTGCCAAAACCATCATCGGATTCGAAGTACTCGACAGCAAGGAGACGCCCGGTCTCGGTGATAAAATAGTGAAAGACATGGCCTTCAAGACTAACTTTGCCGCCTTGTCGGTAGAGCCTGAATTAGTGGTGGTGAAAAAAGGCCAAAAGAAAAACCCGAACGAAGTGGAGGCAATTACCGGCGCCACCATTTCATCGAAAGCAGTGGTACGGCTGCTCCAAAAAAGCATAGGCAATTGGAAGCCCGCCATTGAAAAATACATCGCGACAGCACAAAAAGACAAACAATGAGCGAAAACAATTCGGGCAACGAACATACTTCAGCGGCAGAATTTCTGAAAGGGCTGTGGGACGAGAACCCCGTCTTCGTCATGGTGCTTGGCATGTGCCCTGCGTTGGCTGTGAGCAACACAGCCATCAACAGCATGGCCATGGGGCTGGCCACCACTTTTGTGCTGGTGTTTTCCAGTATTCTGGTATCGAGCATGCGAAATCTCATCCCAAATCAGGTGCGCCTCACAGCTTACATCGTCATCATCGCCACCATGGTCACCGTGATTGATTTCCTTCTGGCGGCCATCGTGCCAGATATTCATAAAACGCTGGGGGCATTTATCGCACTGATCGTAGTAAATTGCATCATACTGGGGCGGCAGGAAGCTTTTGCTGCGAAAAACAACGTGAAACTCTCGGCGCTCGACGGCCTCGGCATGGGGTTGGGCTTTACTTTTGCACTGCTGTGCATTGGCTCTATCCGCGAAATATTAGGCAGCGGCACCTTGTTCAACGTGCCCCTTTTCAGCGACAAATTCGAACCCTGGGTCATTATGATTTTGCCGCCAGGCGGCTTTTTTACCCTCGGCTTTTTGTTGCTCTTTTTCAATTGGTACAAACAGAGAAGAAAGGTGAAGAAGGTTTAGAAGGTTTAGGCTGCACAGCTAAACCCTCTAAACTTCAGGGCATAACTCAGCAAGCATGGACAATCTGATTTGGATATTCGTTTCGGCGCTGTTGATTAACAACTTCACGCTTACCTACTTTCTCGGCATCTGCTCGTTTCTGGGGGTGACGAGCAAATTGGTGACGGCACTCCGGCTGGGCTTAGCCAACATTTTCGTCATGGTCATTACGGCCATTTGGGCATGGTTGCTCAACACCTACGTGCTCACTTACGCCCCGTACCTGCGGCTCATCAGCTTCATCATCGTCATTGCGAGTACCGTACAATTGGTGGAAATGGTGGTAAAAAAACTCAGCCCCGAACTGTACCGGGCGCTCGGCATTTTTCTGCCGCTCATCACGACCAACTGCGCCATTCTTGCCCTGGCATTGTTTGCTACTAATAAAGGCTATGGGCTGGTCGAAGGCATCGTTTATGCTTTGGGCGCAGGCGGTGGCATTGCACTGGCGCTGGTGCTTATGGCCAGTATCCGTGAAGAAACAAAATTGATGGACATTCCAAAAGTTATTGAGGGCACGGCCCTCAGCCTCATTATCGCCGGCATTTTATCCATGGCATTCATGGGCTTTGCCGGGATGTTTAGTGCCAGTTAACAATCAATACCATGAAATACCTCGTGCAATTTCTCCCTGTTCTCGCCTTGGCCGTACTTTGTGCCGGATGGCTGGCCCTCCAGTTTTTAGCAAAAAAAATGGGGACAAAGAATCACTTCGAGAACGGCAGTTCTTCCTGCGGCGGCAATTGCGGTTGCGGTGCCTCCTGCACGAAGGAAAAACAAGGCATTGATTAAAATATTAGGATAGCCGGATAGACCTTCCAGGTTTTGAAAACTTAGAACATCTCCGTCATCACCAACTAACCCAAACATGCAACAGAATCACAACATCGTTATCGCTGGCGCCGGAGGCATTGCCGAGGCTGCCGCACTCATCATCGCTGAATGGAGCACCACTCCTACCAATGTTTTCATTGGAGATTGCATACTTTCAAAAGCTGTCGAAGTGGCCCGGTGGGTCAAAGATGGTACGACACGACAATGCCACATCACCCCTTTCCACCTGCCAGAAAATACCCTGACCCTGGGGATGAAAGACATTTTTTCAAAAGGCGGCATCCTGCTCGATTGCCTGCCCGGAAAGAACGCCCCACTCATGGCAAACTACGCCAAAGATTTCCACCTGCATTACGTCAACCTGACGGAATATGTAGCTGAGACCAACCAAATCATGGCCTTCGCCAAAGATGCCGAAACTGGTTTTGTGTTACAATCGGGCTTGGCGCCAGGGTATATTGATGTACTTGCCAACGGCATGTTCCGCAGTTTTTGCGAAGAATTCGGCGTGGACAAAGTGGACACCATCTCCATGAAAGTCGGCGCCCTGACGAAGAATGCCGTAGCGCCTCATTATTACGGGTTCACCTGGAGCCCGGTAGGTGTAGCCACTGAATACCTGAAAGATGCAGTTTGTGTACGCAATTTTAAAAAAACCTTACGGCCTGCCCTCTCTGAAACCCATCGCATCATCATCCATGGCATTACCTACGAAGATGACCTTACTTCCGGTGGCGCCGCCGACCTACCCGATGCCTTGGCTGGCAAAGTCAGAAATCTCGACTACAAAACCCTGCGCTACCCTGGCCATTACGATTGGGTGAAAGACCAGCTTGCCGCTATCCCTGCCGGGGATGACCAAATCGCTATCTTGCAGGAAAGAATGGAGGCTGCCATCCCCCGTTTGGAGGAAGACAAGGTAGTGGTTTATGTTGCCGTGGAAGGCAGCGACAGTGACGGTGCACTCAGAAGGCAAGAAAAGGCGAAGGTCATGGAGCCGCAAAAAGTTGGAAAACACATGCTGCGGGCCATCCAAACCACAACCGCCTCGCCCCTTGTGCAGGCAGCGGCCATGCTGCTCGAAGGTACTCGAAAGGGCGTCATCCTTCAAAGCCAGATTGACCCGATGAGTTTTTTGGGCGGGGATTTTATCGTGAAAGTGTATGGGGAACCCTGATTATTGAGGCACTGACTTTCCAAGTTTTTACAACTTGGAAAGTCCCACCATGTGGAAAGTCTGACCTAACCTTTAAAAGCGAGATAATACTTCCCCTCTTCTTAACAAACCTTTCATCCCACAAACCTGCCC
>SCUG01000054.1 GCA_004297645.1 Saprospiraceae bacterium
CAAATATTCGACCTCTCCGAGGCCGGTTGATAATAGTCAATTTTTTACAGGAAAGCCCTGTATCGTCCCCGAATAATCGGGGATAATAGATGCTTACCCACACAATTTCATAAAGAACCATTTGAAATTTGCTTTTGGCCAAAAGCTAACGGCTCAAAGTATAAGCGGTACTTTTTGTTGGTGCAGTTGCAATTTTTGAGGAAGTTTGAAAAAAAATTACCGCCATGATAGAAGTAACCATTCGCACTGAAAACGAGGTTGCCCTCCAAAAGCTGTTGGATTTCATCTCGACCATTGGATTTGAGGTGGTCGGGCAAAAACGCAAGGAGAACGGCAAAGCCGCTCCGACCAAAAAGGCCGCTGTGCCGGAGCCTCCCATTCAATGGGCTGAAGAACCGGAAAATGTAGAAGAGCTTTTTGGCATTTGGAAAGACAATCCAATGACTTTGGAAGAACTGAGAAAACTCGCCTGGGGTGACCGGCTATGAAAAAAGTTATTTGTGACACCAACATTTTCATCCATTACTTCAACGGTGATACAACCACTTCCGGGGAGGTCAAGCGGATTGGTTTAAAGGATGTCATTTTACCTTCCGTTGCTGCTATGGAGTTGTTTCGGGGCATGAAAAATAAAAATCAAATGGCTTGGATGAAAAAACGCCTGAAAGATTTTAACCTCCTCCACATTGACGTCCCCGTCTCGGAAAAAGCACTTGAATTCATCGAAGCCTACCGCCTCAGCCAGGATTTGAAACTGCCGGATGCCTTCATTGGCGCCATGGCGGTCGTTTATCAAATACCGCTTTTTACCTATAATGTCAAAGACTTCAAGTACCTGCCGGGAATCATTTTGTATAAAAAAGATGAGTCAGGCTGAACGAAGGATTGGCCATAGCTGACGAAAATCACATCTGCCCAGGTACTTGCCCTGTCTGCGTAGTGTATAACTTGCAATTTAGCCCATAGATACCAAGTCACCATTTAAAAAAGCTAACCATCATGGATTTACAGACCACCTACATGGGAATGACCTTGCGAAACCCACTGGTCATTTCTGCCTCGCCGTTGTCTGAGAAATTGGACAACATCAAAAAAATGGAAGACGCCGGAGCTGGAGCTGTGGTGATGTTTTCGCTCTTCGAAGAGCAAATCCGCCAGGAAACCGCCTCGTTCAATTTCCTCATGGACCAGGGCACGAACAGTTTCGCCGAGGCCCTCAATTATTTCCCAGGCATAGATGACTACCGTGTGGGCATTGACCATTACCTCAACCTCATTCGTCAAGCCAAAGATAGCGTGGACATCCCCATCATTGGCAGCCTCAACGGCACTACCTCAGGCGGCTGGATGGACTATGCAAAGGCTTACCAAGAGGCCGGCGCCGACGGCCTCGAGCTAAATGTGTTCTTCATCCCCACCGACACCGGCCTCGACGGCCTCTCGGTCGAAGAGCGCTACCTCGACATTTTGAGAATCGTCAAGGACTCCGTCTCCATTCCCGTGGCTGTCAAGCTGAACCCCTATTTCAGCTCCATGGGCAATTTTGCCAAAAAACTATCGGACGAAGAAGGTGCCGACGGCCTCGTCCTGTTCAACCGGTTTTACGAACCTGACATTGACGTGGATACCCTCGAAATACTGCATACGTTGGAATTAAGCTCACCCAACGAAATCCGCCTGCCATTGCTGTGGCTCGGCATTTTGCACGGAAAAATCAACGCCACACTGGCCGCCTCAACCGGGGTGCAGGGCAGCACCGAAGTCATAAAATACCTGCTGGCCGGTGCCGATGTGGTGATGACGGCCTCCTGCCTTTTCAAAAAAGGCATCCCTTACATTTACCAGATATTGGCGGAGCTGGAAGAATGGATGCAGGCCCGCGATTTTAAGTCTGTCAACGAAATGCGCGGCGTGATGAGCCAGTCCAATGTGGCCGACCCGGTGGCTTACGAGCGGGCGAACTACATCAAGATTTTGCAGGGGTATCAGGCCGTCTGAGGCTGCCAGCTATAATTTTGGCTTAAACGGCACAGTAGCCCTGAGTACCTTCCGGCACTTATTTTAGAAGATATTGTATCTTCGTCTGGCTGTATCTTGATGCCGCTATTTTTTGGATAAAAAAATTACCACCATGCAAGAAGTCATCGAAACTGCCGGAACTATCACGAGCGCCGAAGAACTGCTCGATGCCGAACTTCGCTCGGAAGTGAAGCACGAATTTCAAAACGGGAAATTAATTGAAATGTCAGGAGGACTAATCGAGCACAACTTGGTCAAGGGCGAGATTTATACCATGCTCAAAAACTTCGTCGAATCCAAAGACTTGCCTTTCCTGGTGTTGGATAGCGACATGAAAACATGGATTGAGGCTTTCGGTATTTGGCACTATCCTGATGTGACCGTACTTTCCATGCCGCCTCAATTTTACGTCACGCCGAAGGGCAAAGTCCGCCGGGACGCCATCACAAATCCCATGCTGCTGGTGGAAGTACTCTCCAATAAAACGAGGGCGTTCGACAAAGGCGAAAAATTCGACCATTATTGCACCTTGTCCACTTTCAGGGAATATTTGCTGATTGAACCTGAAAAAATTTGGGTCAAAAGCATTTTTATCGAAGACCCCGCCGCCGGGCTGCATCGGGTGAAAATAGAAACGGACCTGAAAGCCAGCATTTTCCTGCCCTCTATCAACTGCGAGCTGCCTCTGGAAGACATTTACAAAGTGCTGAAAGGATTGGAGATTTGACCTCCTTCTTGTCTCGCCTCATCGTGGGGCTGCCTCGAAACAGTTATCTCAAAAAAAGAATTGCATTTCTCCCTTTTCCCTGCTAAATTACCGTCCATTCATGCGATACCTCGCTTTCATATTAGCCCTGCACTTCTCTGTTTTCGCTGCGCAACCGGCGTGGCAGGCGTTTTCTTCGCTGTTGCCGGGAGGCTGTAGCGGTGAAACTTGCGTTGTGGTGCTTGCGTATGCAAATGGCAACGACGCCCCTGCCTGCCCTGTTGAAGATGGCAAAACCAAACAAAGCTGTTGCCCGCCGTTCCAATGCTGCTTTCCCTGTTGCTGCTTCGTCAACCAACCGTACCAACTCGATTTTCAGCTTTTATCCAAAAAGAAAATTCGCCCGGAAGGAAGGGCTGACT
>SCUG01000557.1 GCA_004297645.1 Saprospiraceae bacterium
GCCACCTCGTGCTAAAGCGCAGACCGGAGCCACCGGTATTAGCGCCGGAATCCTCCCGCACGACGCCACATATTCTCGGAAAAAAAGACGATACCCCGCTCATTTACGATCCCGTCCGGCAGAAGTATTTGGTGAGAATGCCGGAGGAGGTGGTCCGGCAATTGGTCATTTGCTTTTTGATGGAGGAGTTGGGGTATTCCGTAAATTCCTTGCAGGTTGAAAAGTCCTTAGTCGTGAATGGCCTGGAAAAACGCTGCGATATTTTAGGCCTCGACGGCAATACCCGCCCTTTTCTTTTGATAGAATGCAAGGCCCCTTCCATCAAGCTGGCGCAAAAGGTTTTCAAACAAATAGCCTGGTACAACATGCCCCTGCAAGTGCCATATCTCATGGTGACCAACGGCATGGTGACATACTGCTGCCGGATGGATTATTCCGCCCGGACGTTCCAATTTATTCAAACAGTGCCTCCCTTTTCACCGGCTGTTTCGAAATAGTTTTCTTAATTTTCGGCCACAAAACTACACCCTCCCTGACCCTAATTATGAGTAAAGACAAAATCCTTGTTATCGGTGCCAGCGGCCAAATCGGCTCTGTGCTTATGCAGGCTTTGAGCAAAGCCTACGGCTTGAACAATGTCATCGCAACCGACATCAGAGAAGGCCTTCACGACGACCTTTTTTTTGAAAAACTAAACGTGTTGGACGCCCCCCGTCTGGCTGAAATAGTTGAAAAACACGCCATCACGCAGATATACCATCTGGCTGCTATTCTCTCCGCTAAAGGTGAGGAAGCTCCATTGAAAACCTGGAATATCAACATGCCGGGCTTGTTCAACGTGCTTGAAGTAGCCCGCGAAAAAGGCGTTGCCAAGATTTTCTTTCCCAGTTCCATCGCCGCTTTTGGTGACGACATCCCCCGCCAAAATACACCGCAGAATGCCGTGCTCAAACCCACCACGGTTTACGGCATCAGCAAAGTGGCGGGCGAGCTGTGGCTACAATACTATTACCGGAAATACGGCCTCGACGTGCGCTCGGTGCGCTTCCCCGGCATCGTGGGGTATCAGAGCGAACCCGGCGGCGGCACCACTGACTACGCCGTGGAAATCTACCACAAAGCCGTGTTGGGCAGTACCTATAATTGCTTCCTCGCCGCAGATACCCGGCTGCCCATGATTTACATGGAAGACGCCATCCGCGGCACCCTGGAACTCATGGAGGCCCCGGCCTCCGCTCTTACCGTGCGCACCAGCTACAATTTGGCGGGCATGAGTTTCACCCCAAAAGAAGCCGCCGCATCTATCCGGAAGCACATCCCAGATTTTGAAATAAAATACGAACCCGACGCGCGCCAAAAAATAGCCGCCTCATGGCCGGAGAGCATTGACGACCACATCGCCCGTGAAGATTGGGGCTGGCGCCCAAAATTCGATTTGGAGGCTATGACTCAGGATATGATCGTTCACTTGCAGGAGAATTATGCGGTGCTTCAATGAGGAGAAGACAAAATAGCAATTGCTGTCTAATGTCTTCCATCTATCATCCAAAAAAAAATCAGCCATGTACAAAAACGTAGAACCTTCGTTGCAGCAGGAACTTGCGGGCATAAAAGCCGCTGGACTTTATAAAAATGAACGGGTGTTGGTTACGCCACAAGGGGCGGAAGTTCGCACCGATAAGGGGCAAGACGTGCTCATCTTTTGTGCTAACAACTACTTAGGTCTGTCGTCGCATCCCGGCGTAATAAAGGCAGCGCACAAGGCCATTGACGAATACGGGTTCGGCCTTTCCTCCGTTCGGTTTATTTGCGGCACGCAGGTAATCCACAAAAAATTAGAGCGCAAAATTGCAGACTTCCTCGGCATGGAAGATGCCATTCTCTATGCCGCCGCATTCGACGCCAACGGCGGTCTGTTCGAACCGCTGCTCACGGAAGATGATGCCATCATCTCTGACGAGTTGAACCACGCGAGCATCATAGACGGCATCCGGCTGTGCAAGGCGCAGCGCTATCGCTATAAAAACAGCGACATGGCAGACCTGGAAGAACGGCTAAAAGAGAGCCAGGGTGCCCGCCGGCGGCTGATTTTTACCGATGGCGTTTTTAGCATGGATGGCACCATTGCCAAATTGGATGAAATCTGCGACCTCGCCGAAAAGTACGACGCCATGGTCGGTATTGACGAGTGCCACTCGACGGGGTTCATGGGAAAGACAGGCCGTGGTACCCACGAATATCGGGGTGTAATGGACCGCATTGACATTATCACCGGCACCTTTGGTAAAGCGCTCGGTGGCGCTTCCGGCGGCTTCACCGCCGCCCGCTCCGAAATCGTGGACCTGCTGCGGCAGCGCAGCCGCCCTTATTTATTTTCAAACACGCTGGCGCCAGCCATCACCGGGGCATCCATCGCCGTGGTGGACATGCTCAGCAGCACTACGGCGCTCCGCGATAAGTTGGAAAATAACACCAGGTGGTTTCGGGAAAAGATGACCGCAGCGGGGTTCGATATTATTCCGGGCGTACACCCCATAGTGCCCATCATGCTTTATGACGCGGTGCTTGCGCAAAAATTTGCATCGAGGCTATTGCAGGAAGGAGTTTACGTAGTAGGGTTTT
>SCUG01000558.1 GCA_004297645.1 Saprospiraceae bacterium
ATTCATTGCCCTCACTATTTGTACTAGGCCTATTTGGTTCTGGCTGCATCCCGATTACCCGGATGGCTAAAGTTTAATAGCAAATGTCAAATGGACAAAACCTGGCGTTCAAAAGTATAAGTGACTATTTTTTCAACGAAGTATCATCAAAAAAGAGGCGTTTTTTCACCGGAAGCTAAATCCCAAACAAGCTCTAAAGGAGAAGGGGAATCGCAGGTTTTCTACTGACGTTCCGTCCCGAGTACTCGGGACTAAGCAACTGAAATTCAATTTTTGAAGCCAAACCTCACGTTAAGATAAATTACTTTGGCCAAAAATAAAAAGTAAGAGGGAACAAGCCATGTTGCTTGCTCCCTCTGAACGCACCCGTTTATAAACCTTGTACAGGGTTTTCATAAAAAAGTACGCTCCAGCGTCCAATACAAAGCCACCAGCGCTATCGTCACCGAGGCAGGGTTCACCACCCGGCGGCGGTACCAGGCACGCTGCGAAAACCACTTGCCGAGCAAAAGCCAGGCGCCAAAAATGACCGTCACCTGCCCGATTTCTACCCCTGAGTTGAAACTCAAAAGGGAGGTGAGGTAGCCGGAGGGCGGCAGCCCAAGTTCCGTGAGGGCGCTGGCGAAGCCCATTCCATGCACCAAGCCAAACAAGAAAATGATCACTATCCGGCCCGGTTTCAGCTTATCCACCAACAGGTTTTCCACCGCCACAAAAAAAATGGACAGCGCAATGATGGGTTCGATGACCGTCGGCAACGGCTCGATGTAGCCATACATGGCCAGACCGAGCGTGATGGAATGTGCCACCGTGAAGGCCGTCGCCTGCCACAGCACGGTGGACAGGCGGGGACTCAGAAAAAACAGGCTGAGCACAAACAGCACGTGGTCGTAGCCGTAGGGTATGATGTGGGTGAAACCCAATTTCAGGTAAACCAACCCCACCCCCATTTGCGACAGCTTGGCCATGTCGTAGTTGATGGTGTGCGCAAAAGCGCCGCTTGCTGCGGCCACAGCGGCGGCGGTGAGCGCCCATCTGCCAATCGAAGTGGGGTTTAGTTTTTTCATGTCAAACGCTGGTTTTCGAGTGGGCCTCTTGCACAAGTGCTTCGTCCATGTAAGGCTTCAGGGCCAGCCCTTTTTTAACCATCGTTTCGCCTTCGGTTTTTTGGCCGTTGGCCAGCATCACCAATCCCATTTTCACGAGCCGCTCAGGGTTCTGCGAATTGGTTTTGAAAATGGTTTTCACAAAATCAGCGGCTTTGGAGGCCTGGCCCATTTTGTAAAGCGCCCAGGCGAGTGTTTCGTTGGCATCCATGTTTTGGGGGCGGCGTTGCTGCTCGGTCAGGGCGTGTTGCACTGCTTTTTCAGGCTGGCCGAGTTGGAGGTACAAATTGGCGAGTTCACGGTCGGAGTAGTGGCCGGTATCTTTGTTTTTGGCCGCCGAAATGTTGTCAGCCAAAAGTGCGTTGAGCATAATCCGGGCACATTCCCCCGCCTTTTCGGGTTGGTTGTTGAGGCGATACAGGTCAATCAATTCTTCAAAAAACGAAGCGTCGCTCATAATGTCCCTGGCCCTTTCAAAATACTTGATGGCAGCGGGGTAGTCTTTCCGGTAGCGGGCCAGCCTGCCCAGCCCCGCCAGTGCGAAAGGATAGTCCGGCCTTTCGGAAAGGGAGATTTGGTACTGCTCCTGCGCCAGTGCGGGTTGGTTGCTGTCTTCGTAAAGGTGGCCGAGCACCACCCTGGCCCACTCGGTGTCTTCATTTCCAGGGTAGCCTGCCGAAACGGCCATTTGCATCGCTTCGATGGCGCCGGGCACGTCGCCGTAAATCTCCCGCAGGTACGACACCCTGGAATAGGAGCGGATGTCGGGCCGGATGCTGTTCATCTTGTCAGACATGCGGACGGCTTCTTCGTAGTCGCCCAGTTCGACGTTGGCATCCACCAGCAAGCCATAAATGAAGGAGTTGTAGGCATTCAGCTTCAGGCCCTCCAATGCCACGTCTTTGCCTTCGGCAAACCGGTGCTGCGACAGGTAAATCATGGACTTGTAACAAATGGCATCTAAGTTTTGCGGCTCTTTGGCCAGCGCCAGGTTGGTCAGGTCGAGGGCCGCTTTGTTGTAGTACGAAAAATTGCCGCTCGCCCTGCCTTCTTGTAGAAATTCCTTGGCCAGCAAAAGCAGCGTTTTGGTATCGTTTGGTTTTTCTTTCAGCTCGCCCAATAGTTTTCCCACCGTTTGCTGCCTGAGTATCCAGTCGGGAGCAGTGGCCAGCGGGCCTTGCCGCTCCTTCAGCGCTGGCAGGGAAGTCTTTTCTTTTCCATTTATAAAAATGAATGCTGCAAAGCCTAAGCAGGAAATGGCCAGCGCAGCGTACAACAGTTTTCTGACATTGGATTTCATGATTTTAAAGTTTAGAAGGTTTAGAAGGGGTGACACCTTTTAGAAGGGGTGACACCTTTTAGAAGAGGTGTCACCTTTTAGAAAGGTGTCACCTCTAACCCCTCTCCCCGGAGAGGTGACACCTTTTAGAAGAGGTGACACCTTTTAGAAAGGTGTCACCTCTAACCCATCAATTCGTTTTCACCATTTTCAACACCTGCAAGATTTCACCTTTAGCGTTCACTGCTTTGGCGAAATACAGGCCCGGTTGGAGGTTAGCAGCATTGAAAACCACAGCGTACCGGCCTTTCCCTGCTACCTCGTTCACCAAGTTGGCGACCAATTTTCCGCTCACACCATAGACATTGATGTTCACCTGCCCTTCTTCCGCCACTTCGTAACGGATGTTCGTTTGAGTGGTGAACGGGTTCGGGTAGTTGGCCATCATCAGATGCCCGCCAGTCACCTCGGGCACCACTACGCCTAAGTTGCTGGAATGGGGCACAAAAAGCGCCTGGGAAGCACCGGCCACCGTGCCGCCGCAATCCCCATCGCCCGCCCAGGGCATGGCTAAGAATGGGAACCTTTTGCTAAATTCCGCATCGTTGGCTTCGACTCCCGTGGAATAAGTCAGCACGTCGAGCAGGTCTTGCGTCACGGGGCTGCCGCCGGGCACGAAGTCGTCGTACCACAAGCCAATGGCTGCGAGCACCGCGCCGCTGACCGCCTGCAATTCGATGCGGGTGACGTCATCTTCCAGTCTGCGGCCATTGGGGAAACCATCCATGTTGGGGATGAACTGCACCGCCGTGGAGCCATTGTAGGCGGGGTCGGTGAGGCCCAACACGGCAGCCTGGATAAGGCCCATGCTGCTGAACTTCGGGTGGTTCCGGGGCGTTGGCGGCACGGCCATGTTCAGCCGGAGCATGTCGCCGCCGTTGGGCAGGAAGTTGTTGATGAACGGCTTGCCGGGGGCGAGGGGGTTGCCGTTTTTCCCGGTCGCCAATTGGTACGGCGGGAGATTGGGCACGCCCGTGTGGAAGGCCGGCCACAAGTCCACAGAGCGGGGCATTCCGGGGCCTGGCAATAGCAGCGTGCCGAAAATGGCATCGTCGAGCGCCGTGCCGGCAACGGCGGCGCTGCCTTTCAAACCGAACAAACCATCGTGGCCATTTCCAAAATCAAATGCCCCTAAAGAATTGCGCTGGATGCGCAAATTGGCAAACGCTGGTACGGCTCCGCCGAAAAGGTCGTCGTCCATGTACAGGGCCAATTCCGGGTTGTAAAAAAACGGGTCGAGCTGCGTGTCGGCCAGTTCGTCGTAGGGCGTGATGGCGTTCCAATAATCCTTCATTCCGACGGGGATAACGGCTTCGTTGGTCAGGGGCATGCCCAAGCGAGACACCTGCACCCAGTTGCCGGAGTTCGTTTCGTCGCCAGCCGACAGGGTGCGTATTTGGCGGCGGCTGGCCGAAGCCCACACGCCGATGATGAAGCGGTCGTCGAGGATGTTGTTGGGGTCGGGACCGAGGGGAGCGCCGACTTTGCGAAGAAAAGAAATGGGCACCTCCAGGGCGATGGCGCTGGTGTTCATGCAAGCTAAGCCGTCGCGGGCAGCGGCGCTTTGCCGGGGAGCGTCGCCCAGGTCGAAGATGCCGCCGAGGTCAACGAAGAAGGGGTCGTCCACCGGCCCTGCAAATACACGCTCGCCGGTAAAAGTCGAGCGGATGGAGTTGTTGAAGAGGGCCTTGTAGGTCGTGTTCAAACCAACGGACGATGAGATGCTGCGCGCCCCGATATTGTTGGGGGCAACGGGGCCTTTGACCATCATTTTGATAAAAGTCTTCCCGCCGTTGATGCTCTTTTCCAGCGTGTAGGTGGTGCGCAGGTTTTGCTTGCCCAGCCGGATGTTGAAGAAGGTGGCCGGGTCTTCTATCTTGTTCCTGAAAGTGAATCGGTAGATGATTTCGTCGCCGGGTTTGGTGGCGTCGTTGTCAATGTGGATTTCGTACCGGATGTCTTCGCCAAACTGATAGTAATTGGGGCCGCCCTGCGGCAATTGGAGCGGGACGTAGGTGGCGATGAGGATGATGTTTTGCGGACGCTCAGGGCTGCGGAACGCATAGACGTCAACGTTGTCCGCCAACGGGTCGTCGGCGATGAGCGGCGCTTCGCGGTGGCTGGATGCCTTTGCCGGCAGGCAGAAAAGCATCAACAGCAGCAAGCATAATGGATATTGGATGATATTTTTCATCGTTGATTTTTTTTGAAATTTTGAAAAAAAAGTCAGCTAAGTCAAGTTGAATTAAACAACACGTTTTTTTTTGAAACACAATAGGCACATAGGACACATAGAACGGAGCCCAAACTATGTGCCCTATGTGCCTATTGTGTTTCAAAAAAAGCCATGTTGGTTTTTTAAAGTGTCGAAAAATTCGTGTTGGTTACTTACTGCCCCGTTTCCGTACCAGCCCAGGGGCTGGCCACGTAGGGGAATTCAGCTTTAAAAGGCTTATCGTTTTGATTGACGCCCGTTGAATAAGTCAGCACATCCAGCAAGTCCTGCGTAACAGGGCTGCCGCCGGCCACGAAGTCGTCGTACCACAAGCCAATGGCTGCGAGCACCGCGCCGCTGACCGCCTGCAATTCGATGCGGGTGACGTCGTCCTCCAGCCTGCGACCATTGGGGAAGCCGTCCATGTTCGGGATTAGTTGCAAATCAGCGGTGGCATTGTAGGAGGGGTCAGTCAAACCCAGCACGGCGGCTTGAATGAGGCCGAGGCTGCTGAACTTGGGGTCATTGCGGGGAGTGGGCGGCACGGCCATGTTCAGCCGGAGCATATCGCCACCGTTGGGCAGGAAGTTGTTGATGAACGGTTTGCCTGCGGCCAATGGGTTGCCGCCTTTCCCGGTCGCCAGTTGGTAGGGTGGAACATTGGGCACGCCCGTGTGGAAGGCCGGCCACAAGTCCACCGACCGGGGCATGCCAGGGCCGGGCAGAAGCAAAGTGCCAAAGACGGCATCGTCGAGCGCCGTACCGGCAACGGCGGCGCTGCCTTTTAAACCAAACAAACCATCGTGGCCATTCCCAAAATCGAAAGCGCCCAAAGCGTTGCGTTGGATGCGCAGCGCAGCCATGGCCGGTACGGCGCCGCCGAATTGGGCGTCGTCCATGTACAGGGCGAGTTCAGGGTTGTAGAAAAATCCGTCCAATTGGGTGTCCGCCAATTCATCGTAGGGCGTGAGGCCATTCCAGTAATCTTTCCAACCGATTGGGATGACCACCTCGTTGGTCAGGGGCATTCCCAACCGGGAAACTTGCACCCATGTGCCGTTTTCTGTTGGTGCGTTGCCCGGAGTGTTCAACGTGCGGGTGGAGCGGCGGCTGGCCGAGGCCCACACGCCGATGACGTAATCGGGGTCGAGGATGCTGGCCGGTGTTGCGGGAGCGCCCGCTTTCAGCAGGGTGCTGATAGGTACCTGGATGACGATGGAGTGGACATTGAACTGGCCGAGGCCATCGCGGGAAGGGCCGTTTTGCCGGGGCAGGTTGCCGAGGTCGAACACGCCGCCGAGGTCAACGAAGAAGGGGTCGTCGGCAGGGCCGCAGAAAAGTTTCTCGCCGGTCGGCGCATCGAAAATGGCAGCTTGGATGAGGGCCTCGTAAGTCGTGCCCAACCCAACGCCGCTCTCGATGGAACGGGGGCCGATGTTCGGCGGCGGCACATCGCCGTTCGTGGCGATCACCTGAAAACTGGCGCCGCCGTTCGTGCTGCGTTCGCAGGTATAGGTGGTGTGCAGGTTGCGCTGGCCGAGGCGGATGTTGAAAAAGGTGGTGGGGTCTTCCAACACGCGGTGAAAAGTGAAGCGGTAGATAATCTCGTCGCCCGGCAGGGCGGCGTTGTTATCAATGTGGATTTCGTAGCGGATGTTTTCACCGAACGTGTTGTAGTTCGGGCCTCCGTGCGGCAGTTCAGCGGGGATGTAGTTGGCGATGATGGTCACCGTGTTGGGCTTGTCGGGACTGACAAAAGCGTACACATCCGTGTTGTCTGCCAGGGGGTCGTTGGCGATGAGCGGCGCTTCCCGGTGGCTGGAGGCATAAGCGTCCAGGCCCAGGATGCACAGCAACATCAGCAAGCATTTTGAGAGAAAAGATTTCATAATCAATAGTTTTAAAATAATGTGAAAGGTGGATCAAGCAATCGGTTTTTTCAGGGGGAAAATCTCCTGTCCTCCAATGGGTCATTGCAGGCAGTTTTCAAAGACAGGCATAGCTCAAGCTATACTGCAAAGTGGTGTATCTCCATACAGCAGCAGGATTCAGTAGAAAATCAATCAGGGTAAATCACGCCAACAACTGCCGGGAAAAGGCAGCAGGGACGGTAACTTGGTTTGATGTAAGCTGGCCAGTAAGTTCGTTTTACAAGTTTTCATTGGTTCGCCGGGTCGTTGTTATTTCATTTGGTTTTGTGTGGTTTTGTTTTTTCAAAAAAAAGCAACTCAGGCCCCTTCAGGAAAATTGGGTTGCCGGGGGTGAGCAGTCGCACCAATCCTTTTCAAATCTTTCGGAATCTATACTGTCGAGCGTTAGGTTTTGTCCATCCCGGGTATTTGGCGCTGGCTTCGCTGGCTTAGGGGTTTGGGGGCGAAGCCCCCAATATCCCCTCCCCCCGGCACCGCCGGAGGCGG
>SCUG01000559.1 GCA_004297645.1 Saprospiraceae bacterium
AATTGGCGCCCTTTCCCATCTTCCTTCGTGCCAACCTTGGCTATGCGGTGCCATTAAAATTGTTTGGACAGATACCTTCGCACTTACTTTTTTATACCAAAATATCCGCCCAAAATATGGCAAGGGGGCCACAATATATCAGAGACCCTATCACGCACATCACCAACCGGGACGGGGAATTTACCTTGAACAATTCCGAAGCTGGCATCCAATTTTATTTTGATTTGGGAAAGCAACACTACAATTTTTTGGACAAGCCCAAAAAGGAGCGTAAGCCACGGGTCAAACGTACCGGGAAGTCGAAAGTAAAATTCTCCTTAGAGCATCAAATCTATGCGATGCGACTTATGAAGTATTATTTACCAATGGTGGACAGTTTTTCATTGACTGGTGACAGGTTAAACGTCACCTCTCAAATCGGTCTGCAAGCAGAGTTCGTGCATTTCAAGAACTCCAATTGGTCAACCGTGGTGGCAGTCGGCACCGGCATGATTTGGGAAAACCACCAGTTTTCGGCTACACCAGCATATACCCAAAATGGCACCGGCGTAGCTCCAGTACCGGGCGGCGGTATCATTGGTCGTTATCTCATCCAAAACATCGGGCTTGCCTATAAGCATGATTTTGGCAAAAAAAGGCTACAGCATACCTTTTCGTTAAGTGCCGTAGAACCAATTGAAAAATATGCTCATGAGTATAGTTTAGTCGATAGGGCAGGTACAGGCGTTACCGTCGAAGGAAAATTTTACGAAAGGTATGGCCACAACAAGTTTCTTCTCGGTGTGGAATACAGCCCCGAACTTTTGCTGCATTTGCACAAGCGGGTCTTTTTTGGTTTGGGCATGGTATTCAACTATAGCTGGGGCACATTGGCACAAGGCCGAGCGACCGTCTCCAATGGCACAACTACCTATTATGGCGGGATGCTTCAGCGGTTCAGTAAAATTGGGTTTACGGCAAGGATCGGTTTTCAAGGCAGGAACAGTGCATTAGGCTTGTAAGTGCCTCCGATGTCTCAAGTCTTCCACAAATAAAATTTGCGGACCCCGCTGGAGCCGGACTCCGTCCGGTACCGGTAAACGCCCATCCCACCTTCTACCGCACCAGCGTCACATCCCCCTTAAACAGCTTTTTAGACCCGTCGATGAACACTACCTCCGCAAACCAGGTGAAAACTGCCGGGTCGAGTGGGTCACCCCGGTATGTGCCGTCCCAGCCGCCATAAGGATCGTCGGGCTGAAAATCATGGAATTCGAAAACCGTTTCACCCCAGCGGGAGAAGACGAGAAAAGAATTCACATTGGCGACGCTCTTTCCATCGCTGAAAATCATGAACAGGTCGTTGATACCGTCGTTGTTGGGGCTGAATGCATTTGGGATGTAAACGCCGGGGCTGAATTCCACGAATACAAGCTGACTTGCGGTGGCTTGGCAGCCGCTGGTGTCGCTGATGGTGAGCGTGAAAGTGGTCGTTTCGGGCGGCGTTGCCGTGGGATTCAGGCAGTCCAGGCAACTGAGCGCCGGGTCATCCTGCCAGTTGAAAGTAAGGCCGGTGGGCGGCCAGACCGTCGGGTTGAGCACCACCGGTTCGCCCAGTTCAACTGTTATATCGCCGGGAAAATCGAGCAGCAGATTGTTGGAGATGCTGAGCGTGACGGTATGTGTGGAATCGCAGCCGTTGCTGCCGGTAAATGTTTGCGAATAGGCGCCGGGGGCGGAGACCTCCTGCCCAAAAATGACCGCCGTCGCACCCTCGCATATGTCCACTGACTGGCTCGTGTTGACCACTGGAACCGGCGGCAGTGCGGTAACGGTCACGATGGAATCGCAACTATTTGAAGCGGTAAAAGTGAAATCCTGGCTGGTACCCGGCAGTATTTCGGTTCCCTGGTAAAAGAGCGGCTCGCCCTGGCAACCTTGCAGAGTGACGGCCCCCGTAGCACCAGGCAATGCCTCGACCGTGACCGTGACTATCGAATTGCACCCGTTTGAATCCGGCACTGTGAATTCTATAACGGTACCAGGCAGTAGAACCTGCCCTAAGTAAATGGCAAAGCTGCCTTCGCAAGCCGAGAGCTGAAGGGTGGAGTTTTGAACTGGAAACTCTATAACGGTGACGGTGACGATGGAATCGCAGCCTTGTGACGAGGTGAAAGTGAAATCTGTGACGCTGCCCGGCTGTAGGTTTTGGCCGGCGTAAGAAACGGTCGAATTCGGGCAGGCCTGCAATTGTAGCGACGACGCAAGGAGCGGCACTTCATTTACCGTGACGGTCACGATGGAATCGCAGCCCTGCGAGGAGGTGAAAGTGAAATCCGTCACGCTGCCTGCTGGTAAGCTTTGCCCGTTGAAAACGACGGAGGAACCTTCGCAGGCCTGTAGTTCGAGGTTGCCTGCAAGAATAGGCACTTCATTCACAGTAACCGTCACGATGGAATCACAGCCATTGTTGGCAGCTAATGTAAAATCAGTGGTGCTGCCGGGCGATAAAGGCGTGCCGTTGTAAACGGCCGTCGAGCCGGTGCAAGCCTCTATCGTCAGCGCCGAAGTAAAAACTGGCAATTCGTTCACTGTGACCGTCACCACCGAATCGCAGCCTATCGAAGAAGTAAACGTGAAACCCGTGACACTACCCACCGGCAAATTTTGCCCGTTGTAGCTGACCGTCGAACCGGGGCAGGCAGCCAATTCGATATTTTCTTCAAATCCGTCCGCCTCCGTTACGGTGACGTTTACCACCGAATCGCATCCGTTGAATGCATCAAAAGTAAAGTTGATGACCGTACCAGGCGGCAGGTTTATGCCATTGTAAAGGGCAGTTGAGCCAGAGCAGGCCTGTAGTTCCAGGGTGGTGTTGTAAATGGGCAGCTCTGTCACCGTTACCGTCACGACGGAGTCGCATCCCTGAGTGGAGGTAAAAGTGAAATCGGTAACGCTCCCCGGTCCGAGTTGCTGGCTATTGTAGGAAACGGTTGTGCCGGTGCATGTTTCGAGTTGCAGGCTCGTGGTGGAAATGCCGGTTTCTTCAACAGTGACCGTCACCACCGAATCGCAGCCGTTTGATGCCGCCAGGGTAAAACCGGTGACGGAGCCGGGAGCTAAAGACTGGCCGTTATAAATGGCAGTCGTGCCGGTGCAGGCCTGCAAAGTCAGGGAGGAACTGAAAGCCGGAAGCTCATTTACCGTCACCGTCACGATAGAGTCGCATCCCTGGGAAGTCATGAATGTAAATTCCGTGACGCTTCCGGGGAGCAGGTCATCTCCATTGTAAGAAATGCTCGTGCCGGTGCAGGCATCGAATTCCAATTCTTCTGCTATCGCCGCCACTTCCGTCACCGTCACTGTCACGATGGAATCACAGCCATTTGCCGTTGTAAAAGAAAAATCGGTAACGCTGCTGGGCGCAAGCTGTTGGCCATTATAAGAAACGGTTGTGCCGGGACAAGTCGCAAATTCCAAGCTGCTGCTGAACGCCGGCAATTCTTCTACCGTAACGGTTACCATGGAATCGCAACCGGCCACCGAGGAAAAAGTAAAACCGGTGACGCTGCCCGGCGCAAGTTGCTGTCCATTGTAGGAAATTGTGGAGCCGGTGCAGGTTTGCAGGGTCAGAGAATCGGAATAGGTAGGTAGTTCGTCAACGGTCACCGACACCAAGGAATCGCACCCCGCCAAGGTTTGAAACGTGAATTCGGTCGTGGAACCCGGCAAAAGCGACTGCCCGTTGTAACTGGCGCTGTCACCTTCGCATGCTTCTAACTGAATGCTTTGCGAAAATTCAGGCAGTTCGGTAACGGTCACTGTCACCACGGAATCGCAACCGTTTGCGGCAGCAAATGTAAATACCGTAACGCTGCCGGGAGCAAGTGACTGGCCGTCGTAAACCACGTTGGTTCCTTGGCAGGTTTCTAATTCCAGTTCAGTGCTTGCTGCCATCAATTCATTTACAATAACTGTCACCACGGAATCGCAGCCCTGGTATGAGTTAAATGTGAAAGTGCTGGTTGACCCGGCCTGCAAAGGAATGCCATTGTACATAACCGATTCGTTGTAGCAGGCTTCCAATTCTATTTCGTTCTCCACGCCACTCGCAACAATGACCGTAACTGAGTCAACATCAAGGCCGCAATCGCTGGTAGCTACGGCCGTATATTCGGTCGTCGTTCCCGGGCTTACAACCAAGGTGTTGCCGTTTGTGTTGCCCGGACTCCAGGCGACCAGGTTCGCATTCGTTGTGTTTGCAACCAGGGTGATAGACTCACCCTCACAAATAGTCACGGTATCATTGACAATATTTATAGTAGGCGGGGGGGACGTCGTAACGGTAAACTCGACGGTGATTTCTCCGCAATTATTGGAACCGGTAGCGGTATAAACCGAAGGCGAAGTTGTGGGTATAACGATAAGGAAGGCCGAAGTCCCTGAAATATTGCCGGGATTCCAGGTGATGATGTCCACGTATTGAGGAATGACATCCAGCACAACCGGCAGGTCTTCGCAACCTTCGAGCTGGGAATTTACAGGGGTTAAGAGCGGCAAAGGGTCAATTATCACTGTTATTTCCGCCGTCGTTTCACAGCCTGAATTTGCAGCCGTAACCGTGTAGACGGTTGTTTGGGAAGGTGAAACGGAAATCGTGTTGCCCGTCTGGCCGCCGGGACTCCAGGTTACCGTTTCGGTCAGGTAGTTGGTGACGACCGTCAGCGTAGCCGTTTCACCCGGGCAAATATGGACGATGCCTTGCACAGGGGTTACCTCAGGCTCGAAGCACGGGAATACGCCTTCGTAATTTGACATGTTCGTTCCTGGCCCGCCCGGGCACATATTTGCTTCCTGGCCCCCTCCCCACCATTCGGACGGAATACCCTGTATGACCATCGTGAACGGAAACCACTGGTCGGTAAATTCGGTGGCGATATTCAGAAAAGGAGGATCCGAAGATGGATCGGGGTCGCCCCATTCTACCGTGCCGCCGTTGATGACCGCATTCAGTGTCGTACCGTTCGCACTCGTGAAGCTTGGCGGATTGATGCTCAGAATCTGGGCGTCAATGTTCAGATAGAAGCCCCACGTACTTCCCACGCTGGTGGTCGTGCCTCCTGCCACTAATACCGTCCAGTTGATGGTGAAAGTGCCGTCGCCATTGTCGGTAATCCCGTCCATGGTGAACCCGGAAGTGTCGCAGGCGGATAAAAGCCCGGGAGCGATTAAGAAAGCTGCCGTTAATAAAAAAAAAGCTGTCTGTTTTAAAAAGGTGTAAAATGACTTCATACTGTTCGATTAAGCAATGGCCCCACCTGGAACCGGCATGGCCCATTTTTTTTAAAAGGTGAGCATTGATGAAAAATTTAATTGAAAGTCAAACCGGCGCCGCTCCTATCCAACGAACGGCAATGGCTGTTTGATGGGAGCCATGAAGGTAGGAGGTTAAATTTATTTGGGCAAGGCTTTACCGGAAGATTAAAGTAAAATGGCTGGAATACTGCCGGATTTATGTTCAGAGTGGCTTCATCAGTTCCGCCAAATCCCCACCCGCCGGCGATACCCTGAATGGGTAGATGCTGAGATAACTATCTTTCATTGCTGCTTGGGCGTGGGGAGGATTCGAAACCTATGGCAGCGGCAAAGCTCAATCCCAGACAAATCGCCAATCTCCGTCGGGTTGCTTCTTCCAGACGGTGTGGAAAACGCCTTCGATTTCGATGTTCTTTCCCATAGTATCAATGGCTGAAAAACGGTAGTGGCCGTAAGTGTATCCCAGGTCACCCGATTTTGCGACATCCACAAAGTCAGGAGTCCAGGAAAGATTTACATCTTCAAGTCTTTGCTTTGCAAAATACGCTTGGATAGCTTCCTTGCCTTTCACTAATTTATCATTCCTGTTTAGCACAGCATCATCTGCGGCGAATGCCAGAAAAGCCTGAGCCACACCCTCCTCTTTTGCCATTTTGGCGAAATTCACTTCCGTCTGGATTATTTCGTTTTTTAATTTCTCACTGGGACCTTCGCATGAAGGTTCTGAATTGCACGAGTAGAGTGCTATGCAAATCAAAAACAACCATTTTGTGAATCTTTTCATTTTTCCCATTTTTTCACCAGCCCTTTCTCACCTCACCAGCGTCACATCCCCCTTAAACAGCTCTGTGGTGCCATCTGTGAATTCGATTTCCGCAAACCAGGTAAAGACGGCGGAGTTCATTTCCTGTCCCCGGTAGGTGCCGTTCCAACCGTAGGCCGGGTTGTTCGGCTCGAAGAAGTAATACTGCCAGACCGTCTCGCCCCAGCGGCTGAAGACGAGGAAGGATTTTACTTGGGCCACGGTGTTGGGTTTGGCGAAAATCTGGAACACGTCGTTTGTGCCGTCGTTGTTCGGCGAGAAAGCATTCGGAATATAGACGTGCTTTCGCCGGTCCACGAACACCGTCACGGCATCGGCATCCTGGCAGCCGTTTTCCGCCGTAATCTCAATGGCATAGGTCGTCGTCAGCAGCGGGGCCACGGGTTGGGTCAGGCAAGTGGGGCATTCAACCGTGTCAAGACCTGACCAGGTGATAGTGGCGAGCGAATCATAGGGCAGGTTGACAATGGCCGTAAGCGTGGTGCCGTCTCCGGCATCAATGGATTGGCTGCTGCCCAGTTCCACCACCACGGGAATAGGGGCGCTGACCCAGATGATTTCAGAGGCGGTGCAGCCGTTGTCATCCTGGGCGGTCACCTCAAAAGTGCCTGCCGTCAGCCCTGCAAAAGATGGCGACGTTTGGAACGTACCCCCATCGAGTGAGTAAGTGTAAGGCTCGGCGCCGCCCTTCGCCACCACCGTGATGACGCCGTCACTTTGACCGAAACAATCGAGGTTGTTCACCACAAAAGAGAACTGGAACGGCGGCGGCTCCGCCAGGAGCACCGTGCCGCTATCCGTGCAGCCATTGGCGTCCGTGACGGTCACGCCATAGACGCCCGCCGCCAATCCGGTGGCCGTTGCCGTTGCATTTCCATTTGACCACAGCCAGGTATAAGGTGGCGTGCCCGCACTGCTCGTGGCGGCAGCGCTACCATCCATTTCACCGGCGCAACTGACGCCGTAACCGTTATAATCGGACGCCGCAGACATGGTCACCTGCGGTGGGGCAAGCTGAAAAATTTCTGCCACGGCGGTAGTCCACAGACCATTGGACGACACCACGGTCACTGTGTAATTTCCCGCTGGGAGGCCGCCAATAATTTCCGGTACGCCGGTGGCAGGGAGGATTCCATTGCCCGTGGCCGGGCCTGTGAAATTGTACGCAAATGGGGCTTCGCCCAAAGTGGCAGTCAGGGTAAGTGTGCCCGTGGTTTCGTCGCAGGGTATGGTGCTTCCAGTCAGGCTCGCCTCCACGCCGCAGGCCTGTGGCGGCAGCAGGCTCGTGGCCGTGATGATGGTGCTGTCGCAGCCGTATTGGTTGCTCAAAACCACGACGGCGACGCCCGTGTCGAGCGGCTCGCAACTCGTGGCAAAGAGCAGGGTGGTGTCGCTCGGCAGCAGCTCCACTGTTTCGATGACGGTGCTGTCGCAACCCCAGACGTTGGTCAGCATTTGCATGAAAACGCCCGCACTGCCGGGGTCACAGGTGGTGGAAATGAGCAGCGTCGTATCTGTGGGCAGCAGGCTTACGGTTTCGATGACGATGCTGTCGCAACCATCGGCGGAGAGGAGGTTGGCCACAAAAACGCCAGAGAGCAGCGGGTTGCAGGTGGCTGAACTGAGCAGCGTGGTGTCGCTCACGGCAAAGCTCACCGCTGTGACGACGGTGCTGTCGCAACCCCAGACGTTGGTCAGTATTTGGGTAAATATTCCGGTGTTGTTGGGGTCGCAGCTCGTGTCGAAAAGCAGAGTAGTGTCGCTCGGCAGCAAGTCCACCGTTTCCACCACCACGCTGTCGCAACCCTCCGGCGTGACGTAGGTGCCGGTGAAAATCCCAGCCATGCCGGGGTCGCAGGTGGTGCCGCTGAGATACGTGGTATCCAACGGGGCGAAAGCCGTCGTCGTGATGACGAGGCTGTCGCAGCCCCAGGCGTTGCTTAAAATATTCGTCGAAATGCCCACCTCCGCCGGGTTGCAACTGGCCACCGAAAGGTGGGTTGTGTCGCTTGGTAAAAGGATGACTAATTCCACCACCACGCTGTCGCAGCCCTCCGGCGTGAGGTAGGTGTTGGTGAAAATGCCAGCCCCGGCCGGAGCGCAGGTGGTGCTATTCACCCAGGTCGTATCGGTCGAAGAGAAAGTCGTGGTGAGCACCACGACGCTGTCGCAGCCGAAGCCGTTGACGAGCAATTGGTACGTCGTGCCCACATTGGCGGGGTTGCAACTGGTGTTGGTCAAAAACGTCGAGTCCACGGGGTTCACGGTGAGTGCCGTCAGCAGGATGCTGTCGCAGCCGTGGATAGTTTGGAGCGAATCGGTGTAGGTGCCACTTTGTGTTTGAAAAGCACCGCCCAAAAACAGGCTGCCGCCCTGGCATATTTCCGCCGTGAGGTTAGTGGTGGCCTGCGGCCAAACGGTGATGGTCACGGTATCAGCAGCGGGTGCCGTACACGCCGGAATGGAAGAGCCGCTGACCGAAACCAGGGTATATGCCGTCGTTTGCGCCGGAGATACGCCGATGGTGTGCCCGTTGAAAATGTTGTTCAGCGTGTATTGCTGGCCGCCGTCGGAATACGTCACGTTAAATGGCGCATTGCCCGTGAGGGCAAATGAAATGGGCGCCTGTTCGCCAAGGCAAATTTCAGCATCGCTGGCGATGGCTGCTGTGGGCAATGCATTGAAGACGACGGGCTGTCCGAACGATACCGAGAGGCAGGGGTCGTTCAAATCCACGCCGCCCATGCCGTCGTCATCGCCAGCCACGGCCGAAATGTAATACGTCACGCCGGGCATCATGGGTGGCACGAAGCCGAATTGCAGGGTAGTGCTCGTGGCGAATACGTTGCCGATGTCGTTGCCGTTGCCGCTGTGCAGCAAGAATATCAGTGCGTCATTGCCGTCGAGAAACTCGTCGCCGTTGTGCGTGGCAAGAACGCTGTCGCCCACACAGGCCGCCAGCGGAGCGCTGCTCATGGTGCCTGCATCGGTGAGGCATTCGCACGAAAAGCTGCCCGACAGGACGACCGTGTCGCAGCCGTTGCCGTCGAATATTTCAAAAGCATAGCCTGCCCCGCTTGCAATGGGGTCGCTTGTGAAAATGAAAGGCGGGCTGCCCGTCAGCGTACCTGCCGAACCCGTCACGGCATAGGTGGCTGTATCGCCGCCGGTGATTTGGAAAGTGACGGTGTAAACGGTGCTCGTCGAGTCGCACTGTGTGCCGAAGCCGGTCACTGCCGGTGTGCCCACTACTGTGATTTCGGCGGAGCCGGTGCCCGTGTTGAAACAGTCGTTGGCATCCATTACATCGAAGATGGTGTAAGTCCCGCCGGTAGTGGCGGGCAAAGTAGTTGTGCCCGGCGGCACGGTGAGCGTACCCTGCACCACGCTGTCAATGGCGTAGGTCACTTCCAACGGCCCGGCCCCGGTGGTGGTGATGGCCAGCGGAATAGCGCCGCCACTGCCCGAACAAAGGGTGCCGCTGCCGCTGATATTTGCCGTAGGTAAAGCATTTACAACGATGATGATAGAATCGGCACTCGTGCAGCCGGCCGGTGCAGTGTAGGTGTAGGTGACCACGTGATTGCCGGCGCCGGTTGCGGCGGGGTCTATCACCCCCGCTGCATTGACGGCGCCGCCCCATGTGCCGCCGGAGGGCGTCGCCGTGAGGGTGTCGGGGCCATCGGACACGCAGTATGGGCCAGCCGCCGGGAGGGTCACCGCCGGGCCGGTCACTATTACCACCATGATGGAGTCGGAGGCTGAGCAGTTGTTGCCGTCAATGTAGGTGTAGGTGACGAGGTGGCTACCGGCGCCGAGTGCGGCGGGGTCCACCTGCCCTTGGGGATTGGCTGCTCCGCCCCAGATGCCGTTGGAGGGCGTGGCTATCAGCGTTTGTGGGGTGTCGCTGTCGCAAAATGGCCCGGCGGGCGTAATGGTGACGACTGGCAGTGCCGCCACTTCGATGAAAATTTCGTCGGTGCCGGTACAGCCGTTTTGGTTGGTGGCGGTGTATGTCACCAAATAAATCCCCGGCCCTAAAGCGGTGGGGTTCACCTGCCCGGCGGCATTGGCCACGCCACCCCAGGTTCCCCCGGCGGGCACAGACGTCAGTGTTTGGGGGCCTGCATTTTCACAAAAAGCAAAAGGAGGCGGCACGATGGCCACCACGGGCGGCGGAAATACCACCACGTTGGTGGAGGCAGTAGCGGTGCATCCGTTGGCACCGGTCACCGTCACGGAGTAAAAGCCGGCATTGGAGAAATCCACGTTCGGGATGCTGGGATTTTGCTGGTTGGAGGTGAAGCCCACCGGCCCTGACCACGAGTACCCGGTGCCGCCGGAAGCGCTGAGTTGCAGCGTTTCACCGACGCAAACGGGGTGGTTGCTCGTGGCGGTGGCTACGGGTGGCTGCAACACCGTCACCTGCACATTGTCCACGCCGGTTTGCCCGCAGGGGTAAGTGATGGTGACCGAATAGATGGTCGTGTTGTTTGGTGTGGCGATGGGGTTGGAAATGGTGAGGTTGCTCAGGGTGGGGTGGGGTGCCCAGAAATAACCGATGCCGGCGGGGTCGGCTTGCAACTGCACGCTCTCGCCGGGGCAAACCTGCACGTCGGGCATGGGCACCACCTGCGGGGAGCCGAAGCACACCATGTGAAGGTTGGACAGGGAGCCGGTGCCGGAGGTGAAGCCGTAATACACGTTGGAGTTGCCGCCGAAGATGTTGTTGATGATGTCGCCGGACCAGGTGATAGGGGTACCGTCAATGGTGCTGCTGAGGGTTTGCGACGAGGGCGTCCAACTCATGGTCATGCAATGGTCGTTGCAGTCTTCGATGTTCGGTAGGGTGATGGGGCCGGCGAGGTTGTTGGCGGAGCCGTGGTCCAAGCTGCCATTTTGCATGATGGCCATGTGGTCGGAGGCGGGGTCGGAGTAGCCGCCGTTTTGGTAGTCGTCCCATTCGATGGCGATGGACGGGGTGATACCCAAGTATCCCAGGCCGCCGCCGCCTGCGCCGAGGGCCGTGTTGGTTTGTGCCAAAGCGAAGACGATGCCGTCGGCACCGTTGCCGTCTTTGCAGCCGAAATTGAAGCGCATGGAAAAGAAAAACGGCACGTTCAGGTCAATGGGGGCGGAGGAGAAAATAGAGCCGGCCTGGCCTGGCTGGTCGGGGGTCAGTTGGTAGCAGCCGCCGGAAGCCGGGGTGGCACTGCCATTGGTAACGAACGATTGGGCCGCTGCACCCTGGCTGAAAAGCAGCCCTGCCATCAAGAGAAAAAGTGCAACGCGGCCATTGTGCCAAAAAGCAGAAAATTGTGTTTGTGCCATATCTTGGGTTTTCTGCGCACAAGGTACGGCGATTTTGGGAAGTGACGGTATGCATCGGACGGAACCTTTTTGCCGGGCCAATAGCCTGTGTTCAATTCCCTTCCCCCCTTGCGAATAAAAAAATTTCCGCATACCTTGCGCATCGGACGTTCTCGCCTGAAGCTCCGCAATTTCAAGGTACCTTACAAGTTGGAAAATTATTCTCCCATGTGCATCCATGTTTATCACCAAATTTTGTATCCCCTCATAAATTAATGGGAGTTTTCCAAAATTA
>SCUG01000560.1 GCA_004297645.1 Saprospiraceae bacterium
CGAACTCCCCGCACTCGTTGGTGACGGTGACGGTATAGCTGCCGGAGGTGGCAACGGTGATTTCACCACCCTGTGAGCCATCTGACCAGAGATAGCTGCCTGGCAGGGGCGGCGCAAGCCGCAGTGGCTCGTCCCGGCATATCACCGTGTCGGATGGGAAACCGCCTGTCTCTCTCGTGTCCAAAACCACGACCGTATCCCACAGGGTGCAATCGTCTATGAAGGCTTCGACGGTGTAAACCCCCGGCTTCGAGATTGTGACGGTGGAGTCCGTTTCACCGGTGTTCCACAGGTAGGTGGCTTCGAGGAAGCCGGCGTCGAGCACTTCGGGTGCTCCGTCGCACAGCAGCAATGTATCGGGCAGGGGGTCGAAGGGCATGATAAGGACGTCTTCAATGTAGAATAAGTTAATGTAAAACGAAAAGTCGGGGTTTCCCACCTCAACCATTGTTTCGGCCTCTGTTCTGAAGTTGCCGATGATGGCATATTTCTCCCTTCCTTTTGCAATATAACACCCACTGACCTTCGTCCATCCGGTTGTGTCGGTTATCACCTCTCCCCGGTTTTCAATTACAGGCTCTAAAGGCAGGACTTCATGTGCCTGCAACTCTTTGTAATAAAAGGTATCCGAAAGGGCCAAGCCGATGGCGTCCGTATATATCCAACTCAACTCTCCAGGTGATATATCGGGTGAAACATAAAACCGTAGATAATATAGTTTGTCATTGAACATTTCATCAGCTAACGGCACTTGTAAATACTCACCTGCCGCCGATTGAGATGAATTAAAATTTGAAAAAACCAGAATTTCTGCATAACCACCGCCACTCCTCGATGGTTGGTAACTGCCAAAACTCCGGCCAGCATTAGGAACGCTAAAATTGGCTTCAGACGAACATTCATTATACAAATCCGGGCTTCCATCACTGGCTGTGGTCCAAGGGTAGGCCAATGAAATTTGGCCATATGAATTAGGGCAATCGGTTATCAAATCAAATCCGGGATTTGGAACCAGATTTTGGGCACAAATAAAAGTACCGTATGTAAGGAACAGAATATTGGTCAGCCACTTCATAAAACGATGAAACCCATCCTACCTGCGAATAGGCAGGATGGGTATGGTTTAGTCAGGTAGTTAACGGTTATTAACGATGAGTTTGGATGTGAACATTTTGTGTTCCTCCCGGAGGATATTTACCACGAACATGCCGTTCTGAAGGTCGGAAATATCCACATAGTCCATGGTGAGTGGCAATGACTTGACGATTTTCCCGGTCAAATCGACAATAACCATCTCGTAATCCCGGTCGAGGTCAGGCTCAAAATTTTGTAATCGGATAAATGAGCCAGCCGGGTTCGGGCTGAGGGTGATTTCTCTCCCTTCTACTCCAAAACGGCAGCCTGTTCCTGCGGGGCAGATGAAGAATGTTTGATTGTTGACGTTCCAGGTTCCGGGCACCTCGATGCCGTTCCTGCAAACTCGATTCTCAACCACAAACTGCACCGTGTAAGAATGGTAAGGTTCAAACTTCCATCCAGGAAGTTCCTCCCAAAAAGGACTCAAGGGAAACTGCCCAACTGTACCATTCGTCCAACCGTTCGATTTATACCTGTTGTAAGTAGGTCCACTCTCGAAAATAGCCAGCCACCAAAGGTCGTAATTCTTACTGGCAGTAGCGTCTATACCTACTTCCTCATCTTCATCCATGCTAAATGGCGACCCCGAAGGGGCAGATTCAAAGAACGAATAGCTGTTGTCCGAAGGGACTGTATTTCCCACGATGACTTCGTTGTGTAAATATCCTGAGCGGCCCACATACCCCAATAACCTATGAACTGCCCCAATGTGTTATAGCATGTCGTAGGGATACCACCACCGCAATGGTTCCAGTTGACCACGGGCAGGTTCATGCGCACCCGGTAGGTTCCATGCCCCAGGTTATCGAAAAGGGGACTGTATTGTTGTCCTCCGACTTGAGACCAGGAACCATTGTCCAGCTTCTGTTCGAGGAAAAATCTGGGTGTAGCCGGACCGCCGGACGTAATTGTTCTACAGCAGACACCAGACCAGCTGCACTGTTTATAGCCTACATTGACAAAGTAAACATTCTGTTCGGGAGGCGGTGTAGAAGTAACGTAAACGCTGTCACAGCCGCCAGTTAGTGTCTGGGCCGTCCCATTGTAACTCAGGAACGCCACCAATAAAATTGTAAAAAAGTTTTTCATGGCAATGAATTTTTAACGGTTAATGTGATAAAAGAGTATGCCCTTCCACGAAAGTGTGTCACTTTAGTGGTTCAGAATCTGGCTGCACCGGCGCCGTAGAAATCATACAGCCATACAATGAAAAATGGATTTAGCAAATTTAAGCCCCGCCAGTCTCAAAAAATGAGACTATCCAATTAAGCTCAAAATTTTAACACAAACTCCTCCAGATAAAGATAGGATTGACGCTGTCTGTCGAAGGCAATGGAAGCGCCCCGGCCTTTGAGGTCATCCAAACGGCGGTAGAGTGTGGCTTTGGAGATGCCCAGTTTTTTCATGAGTTGTGCAGGGGTGCCGGTGGATTTCCGGCGGATGAGGCGGTCGAGCCTTTGGAGCAGTGCATGTCTTTCATCGAATCGCATGACGGGGAGTTTTGGAAGTTATTGTTTTGGGCGAAGTGCATTGGGTTTTTGTGTGTTTTGCCAGGGGGCTGTATTGAATGG
>SCUG01000561.1 GCA_004297645.1 Saprospiraceae bacterium
ATTCATTGCCCTCACTATTTGTACTAAGCCTATTTGGTACTGGCTGCATCCCGATTACCCGGATGGCTAAAGTTGAATAGCAAATGTCAAATGGACAAAACCTGGCGTTCAAAAGTATAAATTACGACACATTCCGTAGCCATAAGACGAGCATGCAGCACCTCACTAATTCAACTGCAAGGCTATGCCCACCCCGAAGTAAGTCTCTCCCAAAGCCAGTGTGCCGAGCGCTGGTTTTATTTTAAAACTCAAATCATCGCTAACGTCGAAAGTGCGAAGGTGGCTGTCCACAAATGCTTCGACAGTCACCAATAGGTGTACCCCGAAAAGGCCAATGTATGAAAGCTGTTTGTTCTTATCATAGCCGTCGCGGATGCGCTTCAGGTCGCCGGCATCGAGGCGGGTATTGTCAAACTCATGGGGCAGGCCTTTCAGCTCGGCGAGATAGGCAATTTGGAAACGCTTGTAGTATTTGGTATTCGAGTCAATGGCCATAATCATAGCCACGTAGCCTGCTGCGGCTATGGGCACTTTCCACCAGCGTTTGTTGTAAATCTGGCCGCCTCCGGGAATGACGAGGGCGGCATAGAGCGCTTTGTTCGGGTTGGGATAGTCTTCGAAAAATCTCTTGAGAAACCTTTTCTTTTTGGATTTTACCGGAACAGTACCGGCGGGGGAAATGGCGATTGGCTCCGCCACTGGAGGGAAAGTATCAACGGCTGTGGCCGGGGGAAGCATTAGTGAATCGGGCACCTGCCCGGCTACCGGGTGTACGCAAAAAACGAGCATTAAAAAGGCTGTAAAAAAGCTCCATTTCATAAATTCAAAACGAATGCTTTAGCTGGTGGCCGGTGGTGTTTGCTTCTCGTTAACCCTGGATTGATTGCCCTGCTGCAAGAATAAAACTGCGGGGAACTTACGCCTCCTTTTCCAAAAGGTCCAGGATTCTGTTCAGCTCGCCGTCGTTGGAGAAGGGGATGTTGATTTGGCCGGCGCCATTGGGTTTGCGTTTCAGCTCCACCTTGGTGCCGAGAAAGCTGCGCAGGTTGTCGCGTACCGTCAGGTAATCGGGCGGCAGGGTCTGCTTCGCCGGGCGGGCCGTATTTGTGGGTTCTTTGTAGCTCCGCACGAGGTCTTCCGTAGCCCGGACCGACAGGTCGTTGTCCACGATTTGTTTGTAGAGCGAGAGTTGCAGGGCAATGTCTTCCACGCCGAGCAGAGATCGGGCGTGCCCCATCGAAAGCAAACCTTCCTTTAGTCCTTTCTGAATATCGGGGGTGAGCTTTAGCAGGCGCAGAAAATTGGTGACGGTGGAGCGTTTTTTACCCACGCGTTCCGAGAGGTTTTCGTGGGTGAGGCTGCACTCGTCTATGAGCCGCTGAAAGGTGAAGGCCACCTCGATGGCGTTGAGATCCTCGCGCTGAATGTTTTCCACCAGGGCCATTTCTATCATTTCCTGGTCATTGGCAAGCCGGATGTAAGCGGGCACATCGGTGAAGCCGGCCATTTTGGCCGCGCGCAACCGGCGCTCACCCGAAATGAGCTGGTACTGGCCGGGAGCGAGGCGGCGCACCGTCAGTGGCTGAATGAGGCCATGTATGTTGAGGGATTCTGCCAGCTCAGCGAGGGCCTCCACATCGAATTCCTTGCGGGGCTGAAAGGGGTTCACTTCGATTTCGG
>SCUG01000562.1 GCA_004297645.1 Saprospiraceae bacterium
GGCAGAAAGATTAGTAGCCGAAATTACTTTTTGCATGCTCTCATTTTAAACGTCCAGGTGATAGAAATTTTGCAAACCTCTTCGCCCAGAATAGTGCGGCCAGTAGCAAGCATCGTGATGGTTTGCGGTTCGAGCGTATTTATCGCCCGTTGCACTGCGTCTCTCACCTCAGCGCCCTGCGAGCAGGTAAATACGGTGGAGCCGGAGGCTTTTTTAACAAAACTGGCTCGTTGTTCCAAAACGAGCATCGAAATATCGCCACGGCCCAACCGGGCCATGTTGGCGAGTACGCCGGTTGACAGCTCACCAGCGCCGGCAAGCGCAGCAAAATAAATAGATTGGAAAGGATTCTTTGTGCGCCAATTGTAGGGGAGGAGGACTTCGGATTCGGTGGCTGTCACGCGATTGATGCGGATACCCCACCACATCGCAGACGGTAAGTTTTTAAAGAAATAAAGCCAGAGTTTCCAGGGAGATTGCAAGTGGCGGAGGTATATCCTGGCAGCCAATGGGAGGCCGGGTGGTGGGGTGGTATTTTGATTGTGATGGTTCGCCATGCGATGGTAAAAAATGTAGATTGTCTTTTGACGCGGGGATAGTGGGTTTCCTAAAGTTTTATCTTGAGAATAGCGTTTGTCTCTACCAGCGGGTTTTTAATTCATGTGTGGAGCAAATGTACGAAACCGGCAAGGAGGAGGTGCCGCCAGGGCTTATTTTCTTTGGAGTAAAGTTTTAAACGAGGCTGCGGTCGAGGAGCATTTTGACTTTGAGGAGGGCACTCACTGCCAGGGCGTCGGTGATTTCGCCACGGAGTACCATTTCCACCGCCTCGTCCAACGGGATTTTGCGCACTTCCAGCAATTCGGTATCGTCGGGATTTGGAGTGCCGATGGTCAGGTCTTTGGCAACGAAGATGACACCGCGCTCATCGGTGATGGAGTTGGAGGGGTGCAGGGCACCTATTTCTACCCATGATTTGGCTGTGATGCCGGTTTCTTCCTCCAGTTCCCGCTGGGCAGCAAGCAAGGCAGGTTCACCGGGGTGGCTTCCGCCCTCCGGTACCTCCCAACTGAACTGCTCCAGTGTGTAACGGTATTGCCCCACCAACCAGGTGTTGTTATTGGCATCGAGCGGGACGATGGCTATGGCGGTGTTTTTGAAATGCACCACGCCATAGATGCTCTCGTTGCCGGAAGGGTTTATGACCTCCCGGTGAGTGACTTGCATCCAGGGGTTATCATAAACGACTTTTGCACGCAAAGTCTTCCACGGATTTTTCATAAAGGACTGGAGGTGGCGCATATATTTCGTCATGTGAAATGGACGGGCGAAATTTGTGCCTCGTTTGTACACGGGCTGAACGCCTTAGGTTGGTAGGTTTTCCAACTTCTCCCGGTCAATGATGCGAATCACCCCATCTGTAATTTCAATAAACCCGTCATCTTTGAACTCCGTGAGCATGCGGATGACGCTCTCTTTCGCTGTGCCGACGATGTGCGCCAGGTCTTCCCGGAGAATCTGAATGTCATTTTTCCCTTCTTTCACGTAGCGGTCATGGAGCAGGAGTATGGCTTCCCCCACCCGTTTCCTCACGGAATTGTAAGCCAGGCTGAGAAGTTGCACCTCTTTTTCAGATACATTATCGGCAAGCATTTTTATCAGACGGGAGGAGACATCGCGGTTGCCGTGAAGCAATGCGAGAAAATCATCCTTGGGCACTAAGCTGATTTCGACAGGTTCCAGCGCAGCAGCGGAAAAGTGATAAGCTTTGTCTTTTATCAGGGCTGTGTATCCCACGAAATCACCTTCAGTGCGAATATTGATGATGAACTCCTTGCCGATGTCGTTGGTTTTGAAAATCTTGACTTGCCCCTTTTTTATAAAATACAGGTATCTCGGCACATCCCCTTCCTCAAAAATCAGGTCTCTTTTTTTGTAGGTCTTATTCCGCTTTTCGGTGGATAATTTTTTCAATTCTTCATAGCCTTTTGCCTCATTGATGAAAGCACTCAGGCCCTCCTCCGTTTTGTTGAAAGCTCTTAGCCGCTCGGATTTTTGAATACGAGTGGAGATGACTTGCAGCAATTCTTCTTTGGAAAAGGGCTTGGTGATGTAATCATCGGCGCCGAGATTCATGCCCTTGCGGAAATCTTCAGTTTCAGCCTTTGCAGTCAGGAAGACGAATGGCACATCGGAGGTTTCCGGCCTTTTGCTCAGGATATTTAGAACAGTAAAGCCATCGAGCCGGGGCATCATGATATCGCATAGGATGAGGTCGGGTTTTTCTTCGAGTGCTTTATCTACACCCTCAGCTCCATCCTCTGCGGTAATGGCAGCGTAACCGGATATTTCGAGCAACTCAGCAATGTTTTCCCTGACATCGGGCATGTCTTCGATAACTAAAATCTTTTTCATTCAAACAGTTTTTTTTGATGCACTAAATTTAAGTGGGCGAAATAACAAGTTCATTTCTTGCTTTTTTGGGCCAGCGGAGGCGGCCCTAAAGCGGCCACTTATTCGGAACACGCCACTAATTTGGGTGGCAAAGGGATGGTCACATAAAAAGTAGTTCCTTTGTCCAATTCACTTTCAAAGGTAATATCCCCATCCATTATATCGAGGTAACGTTTTACAATGTTGAGTCCCAGCCCAGTTCCCTGCACATTTTCTGCATTTTGGGCACGGTGAAACCGGGTAAACATCAATGGCTGGTCTTTTGGGGGAATACCAATGCCCTCATCGGCGATGGTTATCTTCAATCGCTGCTCGTTTAATTCGGCCTCACAAGATATGGGTTTTCCGGCAGGTGAGTACTTTATTGCGTTGGAAAGAAGGTTGTACATGACGTTTTTCAGCATAGCCTTATCCAAATACAGAAGAGGGTTGCTTGCTGTTGCGGCATGATTAATTACCTGGCCAGGTTTGAGCAGGTATTTTATTTCATCAATAATTTCGCGGCAAAAATCTTCCAGATGAAATTCGGAAGGTTTGTGTTGAACCTTGTTCTCCTCCAGCTTGCTCAGTGAGAGAAAGTCATTTAAAATACTGGTGAGATTGTTGACTGAAGACCTGATTCTGTCCACGTGTTTGAGCCGCTTGTCACCAGGGGAATCTTTAGTATAAGCTTCAATCAGGTCGGCTGAAGAAAGAATGGCACTGAGGGGGGTGCGAAACTCGTGCGAGGCCATTGAGACAAAACGGGATTTCATTTTGGACAATTCCTTTTCCTTGTCCAGCGACACTTTCAATTCCGTTTCGCTTTTTCGCAGGGCTTTTTCCACGATGGTTCGCTCTTCAATTTCGTGTAACATCTTTTGATTGGCTTCTAATAGTTTGTTCACCACATCGGCCAATTCCTCTGTTCTCATTTTTACTTTTTGCTCCAATTCCTCATTGAGCTGGAGAATTTGCTCCTCGGCCCTTTTCCTGCTTCGCAAATCGTGGAGCGTTCCAACGAAAATTCTTTTGCCATTAAGTATCGTTTCACTCACTGCCAGCTGCACAGGAATCAGCTCGCCTGTCTTCGACTTACCGAGCACCTCCCGGCCTATTCCAATGATTTTCGCTTGACCGGTTTGCAGGTAATCATTAAGGTATTTGTCGTGATATTCACTTTCGGGATGGGGCATTAACATGGAGACATTCTTGCCGGGAAGTTCCCCCGGCTTATAGCCGAAAAGCTTATAGGCAGCCGGGTTCAACAAATCCATGATGCCCTTTTCATTTATAGTAATGATGGGGTCTAAAGCAATGTTTATGATGGCCTCTAAGTATGGCAACAACTCGTCGGATTGTGTATGGTGCAAGTTATGCTGCAATTCTGATAAGGATTTTTGGCCAGAATAAATGTAGGCTAATGAATTTGGCTAAGCAACGCGCACGTTGCTTAGCAGGTTCAAAAAAACAATTTTTAATTGAGAGTTAAAATCCAGTTTATGGCTACGGGGAAAAAATTGGGTTTGTGACAGCCGCCAGACGAGAACCTGCCCAAATACCTTTGTGCAAAGATATAAGTTACCTCCTGTGATGTATCCTGTCTTGCGCGAGCCTGCCCAAATACCTTTGTGCAAAGAAGCAGCCGGCACTTTAGCCTCTATATGATATAAATCAAAACAATGAGGTGACAAATGTCATTAACCCACCACCTTCCCCACGTGCATCTTGCAGCCGGTACAAACCTCCATACACATGTAACCGACTCGATTAGTCCATAAATAATTAAGCTCTTTTGGACCTCGAACCACAACACAAATATCATGAATATACTCGCACCGATTTCATCCATCATGACCAAAAAAGTCATAGCCGTAAGCCCAGATGATTCATTGGCAGAGGTGAAAAAACTTTTTGACAACAAAAGAATACACCACATTCCAGTTGTGCGATACAAAGAAATTGTCGGGATAATCAGCAAAGCCGATTTCTTGCATTTCTTGCACGGGTTTAAGGGTAACGATATGGATTCATTTATAGACGAAACCCGGCTTCGCTCTTGGAAGGCTGAAGAAATTATGACCAAAGGCTTAGCTAAAGTGGACAGCACGGAACCCATTAGAACCGCACTCGATGTCTTCCTCGTCAATCGTTTCCATGCTATTCCCGTGGTAGATGGAGATGAGTTGGTGGGCATCATCACCACTTT
>SCUG01000563.1 GCA_004297645.1 Saprospiraceae bacterium
CTGCCCGGCGGCAGCACCCGGCAATACCTCACCCTGCTCGGCGGGTATGTGCTGGCTGCCGATACCCGCGCCGGGATGGAGCGTTGGCTCGACAATTACCTCGTTGGAGGTACCTTCTCGAAACAGGCAGCATTCCTCCACTCGCTCATTTCCCTGCCAGACAAGGCCCAGGGTTTCTTTTACCTCGAAAGCGGCAAAGCGTGGCAGCAAATTGCTCCCTTTCTCGACGCTGAAACCCTGACGTCGTTGAGCGGCAACCCCATGCAATTCGGGCATTTGGCAGCCGTGATGAACCGCAGCGGCGGATTGTGCAGGTTCTCGGCGGTGACCCCCCCGATGAACGTGGTACAGGAGGAGCATCCGGCCACTGTTCTTTGGCGGGCACCATTGGCGGCGATGGCCTCCATGCCTCCATTTGTTTTTCAAATCGAAGCAAACCGGGAGTGGCTCGTTTTTGTCCAAGATGAGGCCAACCAGACCTACCTCATCTCCCGCGGTGGCCGGGTCTTATGGCGCCGCCAACTCGAAGAGCGCATCCTTTCGGACATCACCCAGATAGACCTCCACAACGACGGCGAATCACAGCTTGTCTTTAGCACCGCCTCGAAGATTTTCATCATAAATATGGCGGGGGAAGACGTGGACGGCTACCCGCTTAACTTGCAGGTACCGGCGGCCAATGGCGTCGCAGTAGTAGATTTTTTCAAAAGCCACGACTACCACTTTTTCATCGCCTGCGAAAACGAGAAGGCTTATGGCTTCGATGAAAAAGGCAGCCCGGTGGAAGGGTGGCGCCCCCTCGACAGCGTGGGGGTGGTGCGGCAGCCCATCCGCCATTTCCAAGCACAGGGCATGGACTTTTTGGTGGTGTTGAATGACGTAGGAAAACTTATGGTTTTTCAAAAAAACGGTAGCTTCCGCTTCCCCGGAAAAGATTTCGCCACTGAATTTCCCCAACCCCCGGACTACCAGACATCCAAGTCTTCGGCACGCATCGTGGCTTGCGATGTGACTGGCCACGTCTTCGTCACTAATTTTTCCGGGGAGAGTTTCAGCCTGGCGCTACAAGCAGGCACCAACGAAAATGTGCGTTTTGCCTTCGCCGATATCGGCGGCGATGAACGCAAGGATTACCTTGCCCTTAGTGGCAACGAGCTTGCCGTTTATTATTATGATGGCAACCTTTTCAAACGGATGTTTAGCCACCGCTTCGAATACCCACAGGACGGCATTTTTACCGTGCAATGGCAGCGCAATCAAAAAGTCTTTGCCGGAACAGTAAATGAGACAAAAGGCCAGATTTTTCTACTTGATGGGAGTGGCAGAGTTTTGCCACAATTTCCGCTGGCTGGCACCACTTCTTTTTCCATCACCGATTTATTTAACGATGGCAAACCGGTGCTCCTGACGGGGTTTCGCGACAGCGTAATCGCCTACGAGTTGGAATGAGGCGGAGCGTGCACTCTTAGTTGGAAAGCAGTACATTTTCATTCGAAAGTGCTGAGGTTTTTTAACATCTCCGCCCGCACCTGCTCCGACAGCCGGTGCACGTCTTTAACCTCCATACCTTCAACGTCAATGGGTTTGCTCCACACGACCCTCACCACGCCAGGGCAGAGGTCGAATGAGGTGGTCTTGCCACACACATCTCCGGCATTTACGATAGTTTGAATGGCAATGGGGTACCCCGATTCTATGGCAATTTTAAAGGCCCCTTTGTGGAAAGGCAGAAGCGGCGCATTGGATTTATTCCGGGTGCCTTCGGGGTATAAAAATACGGAGTACCCTTCGGCCAGAGTATCCCTCAGGCAGGCCATGCTTGCCGCACGAGAGGCAGGGCTGGAGCGGTCCACCAAAACGCACATTTTGCGCACGATGTAGCCGAAAACCGGCACTTTCACCAGCTCTTTTTTAGCCAAAAATTTATAAACACCGGGGTAGGCGCGGGCATTTACCATGAAATCAATGGAGGAGCGGTGGTTGCTGACGAGGATGTACGTCTTCGAGGGGTCGAGGTGCTGATGGCCCTCCACCTTTATTTTAATAAGCGTGAGGGTAAATAAAATGCGCGTATAAATTTGGTGACTGAACCAAATGATGGACTTCCTCCATTTTTTTGGAAAGAACAAAAAGGCAAGAAAATAAAACGGAACCAGTGTCCCCCACAAGAGAAAAAAGAGGAGAATGCCGTAGGTGGCCCAAAGTTTTCGAAAAAACGTCATGCCGGTCTGTTGATGGTCTGCCTGAAAAGGCTGCAAATTTGCCAAACTTACTCATTCTTTAAAAACTTTAGACTTTGGACACTCCAAACCCAGCCATTGAGTTGCATTGCTTAAGTAGTTGGTTGTCCACCGGTAAACCACTGGACACTTTCGAAATTTACTCCCTAATCACCAAGTCGCTAAGAACACAAAGATTCGAAAGCCATCATCTTATAAAAACCTCTTTTTGCTCTTTGCGCCTTCGTGGTTGAACGTGTCCGGTAGCTTAGCCCAGGGGACTTTTTTGCACTTTAGAGTGAAGGAATGGTGTTTTCCAAAAGTGCAAAAAAGTCAAAACGAGATGCCTAACTCATTGGACGTAATTTCAATTTTTTACGCAATGAAAGATTTTTCAAGGGGCTTTTGTCCAAAGTCTAAAAAAACTAAATGCACATGCCAACCATAACCGTACTTGATGGAAACACCACAAACCCCGGCGACCTGGCCTGGGATGAACTCGCCAACCTCGGAACCCTGACGGTGTACGATCGCACCCCGCAAGATAAAGTCGTGGAACGTGCTGCCGGAGCAGACATCGTGCTGACCAACAAAACTGTGCTCGATGCAGAAACCTTGGCCCAACTTCCCCGGCTGCGGTGCATCAGCGTATTGGCGACGGGCTACAACATCGTGGACCTGCAAGCAGCAAAAGCTCATGGCATCACAGTGTGTAATGTGAAGGGATATGCTTCCAGCGCCGTGGCCCAACATGTTTTCGCTTTCTTGCTGGAATTTATGAATGGCATCTCCCGCCACAACCGTCACGTACAAGAAGGAGGCTGGGCAGCCTCGCCGGACTTTAGCTACACTTTGTTCCCCACGCGGGAGTTGGCGGGTAAGACCCTTGGCATTTACGGATTCGGGAAGATAGGCCAACAAGTGGCCGTGCTGGGGCAGGCATTCGGCATGAAGGTGGTGGCACACAGCAACCACCCTCCAAGCGATACCTGGCCGGGTGTCACTTTCTTTACTTTCGAAGAAATGCTGAAAACGAGCGATGTGGTTACGCTGCATGCCCCTTTGTCGGCACAAAACGAGGGCATCATCAACCAGCACACGCTGTCACTGATGAAGGCTTCGGCGCTGCTCATCAACACGGGCCGGGGTGGCCTCGTCAATGAGCCTGATTTAAAATGGGCTTTGGAAAACGATGTTATTGCGGGTGCCGGCCTCGACGTCCTTTCGGCAGAACCACCGGCCAGCGGCAATATTTTAACCGGCATAAAAAACTGCCTCATCACGCCTCACAACGCTTGGGCCACCAAGGAGTCCCGGCAAAGATTGTTGCACGAATCTGCCGGAAATGTCCGCGCTTTCTTGGCAGGAATTCCAGTAAACTTAGTTCAATGAACAACGAACAATTGAAAGTCAATTGTTCGTTGCTCATCGTTCGTTGCTCATCACTTTTCCTGCGGTGGAATGCGCAGCATCTGACCGGGGTAGATTTTATCCGGGTCTTTGAGCATCGGCTCGTTGGCTTTGAAAATGGCTAAGTACTTGCCGGCGTTGCCGTACTGGTCGCGAGCTATTTTGGAGAGCGTGTCACCTCGTTTTACTTCGTAAAATTTGGCCGCAGGCGCAGGCACTGACACTGACTCCACTACCGACATGCGGTCGTCCACCGAGGCAATGCCAGCTACATTGCCCACAGCAAGAATGACTTTTTCTTTCTCCGGCTGGGTAGGCACCATACCATGAACAATGGCTTTGTCGTCATCCACTTCGATGTTGAGGTTATCTACCTTCAACTGGAGGCCAACGACATGATTGGTCAGGCGCATGGCCAGTTGAGAATCGTTGAACTTTTTCATGGCATCAGCGCCATGGTCCACCGTTGGTGCGGGCGGAGTGTCTGCTTTTTTACCGCCGCCGCCAGCTAATGCGACACCGGCATTTTTGAGGAATGAAAATAATCCCATGTTTACAAAGTGTTTTGATTTGAAGCTCCGGCAGGCTTTCAAGAAAGCGATGGGAGCAGAATGGATGATTGATAAAAATGATAAAAAAAAACGCAGCCGGATAATAGTGTTATCGCCTGAGAACTGGGGGAGATACTCACGGAGTTTACCCGAAAGTGCGTTGTTTTTTTTCAGGGATAAGACGCCACCACTAATAATTGTCACGCTTTTTGAAAGCCGGATGCAAGATTTTTTTTGCCATCCTAATTTCCGCCAATGCGGCTATGCAACCTTGTGAAACAAAAGCCGCACAATTCAGTAAAAGGGGTATATTTGCGCGGTTTTTTCCAGAGGGCTTGGATACAGTCATTTTGCGTACATCCAAATAGCTGGTTCCAAGAGCCATTAACATAGGAGAAACTGAATTCTCCAGGCGATTTCCCTGAATGTTCACGTCAATATGGGAAAGTGGGTAAAGTGATTGATTGGTTTTGGCATGTCCGAAAGATGGGCCGTACAGAACGATAGTCCCCCACTCTCCACAAAAAATTAAGCTTGTCATGTTAGGAAAAGGAATTGTAAAATTTTTCCTCATTGCCTTAACGGCAGTCTCCCTCATTCAATTTCTCTACGTTCTCCCAACTAGAAAAGTAGAAAAGGCGGCAGACCGGTATGCAGAGAGTGTCACAAAGAATTTGTCCGGCTCTGAACAGCGGACGGCTACTAAAATAGCCCGCGCTAATTATTTGGACTCTATGTCCTCAGAGGTCATTTTCAAAATCCCACTACTAAAATCTTACACTTATCAGGATCTCAAAGGCTCCCAACTCAACTTTGGCCTCGACCTGAAGGGAGGTATGAGCGTATTGTTGCAGGTGGATTTGAGTGATTTCATCCGTGCCTTGGCCGGCAACCACACCGACAAGACGCTCGAAGATGCCTTGAAAGAAGCGTCCAAAGCTCAGCAATCTTCACAGACTGATTTTATCAGCCTTTTTGCCGGGTCGTGGAGCAAAGCTTCGGGCGGCAAGCCGATGAATTCCATCTTTAAAAGAAATGAATCCCTCAGTTCGAAAATCAATGCCTCCACTTCCGATGAAGAAGTGGCCCGCATACTTCGGGAAAAAGCAAACGAGACCGTTGACCTGACTTACAAACTGTTGAAAGAACGGATTGATAAATTAGGTGTCGTCGGGCCAAACGTATCGTTGGATGCCAGCCGCGACCTCATCCTCGTGGAGTTGCCGGGTGTTGACAACCCGCAACGTGCCCGCACCTTCTTGCAGGCGGCCGCTAAACTCGAATTCTGGAATGTTTACAGGATTAACGATTCGGGTATCCAGTCTGCTTTTATTGCCGCCAATGATAAATTGAAAGAGTTGGAAAAATCTGGGCCTGGCACCACCCCCGAAGTGGCGCAGGATTCCACTGCCAAGGATTCTACCAACCAAGAACCGGCTGACACGAGCGTAGTGGCCGAAGCCACGCCAACCGACACCACTACTCCACCCGATAATGCCTCGCTATTGGCTCAGGGGCCGCTCTTCGACGTGTTCACGCTGAACTCAACCGGAGCCTATGGCCTCTCTCCGATGGGCACTGCTGATAAGAATAAACGGGGCCTCGTCATGGAAATGTTGACCCGGCCAGGCGTCATTGAATTGTTTCCCCGCGATGTAACCTTCCTTTGGTCCAGAGCACCATCAAAGGGGACCGACGGTAAAACCAACTTAGATATTTACGAGCTGTATGCTATAAAAAAAGAACCCGGTAAAAATACAGCACCGCTCGAAGGTGACCGGGTAACCGATGCCTACGCCAGCCCGGACCCCAGCACGGGTCAGTTGGCCATCAGCCTGAAAATGGACCAGGAAGGTGCTCGCATCTGGGGCGCCATGACTCAAAAAGCTGCCAATGATAACAACCGGGAAATCGCCATTGTGCTGGACAGCCAGGTCGTTTCCGCACCGAGAGTTATCAATCCCATTTTAAGTGGAGACTCTCAAATAACGGGGACTTACACCGTACAGGAGGCTCAGGATTTGGCCAATATTCTCCAGATTGGAAAACTCCCTGCCCGCACGCAGATTATTCAGGAATCGTTGGTTGGCCCCTCGCTGGGAGCAGAAAACATCAGCAAGAGTTTGAAAGCGCTGCTGGTTGGGTTCCTCTTGGTGTTGGCGTTTATGATATTCTATTATGGAAGTGCCGGTGTGCTCGCCATCGTGGTTCTTTTCCTCAACGTGGTTTTCATGATTGCCGCCATTGCCTCTTTCGGTACGGTACTCACCCTGCCGGGTATAGCTGGTATCGTGCTGACCATTGGCATGGCCGTTGACGCCAACGTAATCATCTACGAAAGAGTACGAGAGGAACTGCGCGCAGGAAAGTCTCTTGTTGCAGCGGTGAAAGACGGATACAAACATTCCTACTCCTCCATCATTGACGGCAACGTCACCACCTTCCTCACGGCGGTGGTGCTGGCCGTATTCGGCCTTGGCCCAATCAAGGGTTTCGCCGTAGTTTTGATGATTGGTATTATGACTACGCTGTTCACCGCCGTGGTCGTCAGCCGGATGATGGTAGAATGGTGGCTGGCCAAAAAAGAGAATCTCACGTTTTGGCGGCCCGCCACCAAAAATGTAATGGCCCACCTCAATATTGACTGGATGAAGCGCCGCAAGAAATTCTATATTCTCTCTGCAACTATTACAATGCTTGGCATCATCTCATTCTTTACCCGTGGCTTCGACCTCGGTGTTGACTTCCTGGGTGGATATTCCGTGAATATTGAATTTGCAGGTGAATCACCAGACATTGAATCCATACGTACCTCCCTTTCCACCGCACTTGGAAAAGCACCAGTGATCAAAGCCGTTGACTCGGAAAACACCTTCAACATCGTCACCGATTACCTCGTCAATGATTCGGGCGACGACGCTCCTGACCGCGTTATTGCTGCATTACACCAAGGCCTCGGTACCTTGGTGGGCAGCACCACCCTGGCGGAATTTAAAGACCCGGAAAGCCAAGGCACCCACGTCAACGCTTTCAGTAAAGTTGGCCCAACGGTGGCGGACGACCTGAGAAATAGCGCTGGCAAGGCTGTTACTTTTGGCTTGCTGGCCATTTTCCTCTACATTCTCATCCGATTCTCCAAGTGGCAATACTCTCTCGGTGCTGTCATCGCTACGGCCCACGATGCTTTAGTTGTTGTGTCAGTCTTCTCCTTACTTCACGGCATATTGCCGTTCCCGATGGAGATAGACCAAGCCTTCATCGCCGCCATCCTGACCATCATTGGTTATTCGGTGAACGACACCGTAATCGTTTACGACAGGATTCGCGAATACTTTGGCCTGTACCCGGAAAAGGATAAGAACGAGGTCATCAACATGGCCATCAACAGCACCATGAGCCGGACACTGATAACGAGTCTTACCACTCTGTTTACTGTATTAGTGCTCTGGCTGTTTGGCAGCGGTAGCATCAAAGGCTTTGCCTTCGCTCTTGTACTGGGTGTAGCGGTGGGTACCTATTCTTCAATTTTCATCGCCTCACCGGTGATGTCAGATTTGTCAAAAGCCGACGTACGCATTACGCAAAAGCTCAAGGATAAGAAGGACAGTAAATCTTTCAAACGCCATGAAAAAGCGTAGTTTTTGCCTGATTTGATTGCGTAAAAAATCCCGTCCAACTTTCGTTGGACGGGATTTTTTTTGCCACAAAATGGCGCTCTATAAAACTGGCCCTGCCTTGATAGACTTTCCAGGTTTTTAAAACCTGGAAAGTCTCGCTGCTATCCGCTTCCCGTGAAGGCTTTTTTCGGCGCAGCGACCAAAAACGGATTATCTAATTGCTGGAATTCATGCTTTTTCTGGCAGAAAAAGTCATGGAACTCATTTGGTTTTGGCTTCGCCAGCTTAGGGGATTTTTGGTGCGAAGCGCCCAAGCTCCTCACTTCCTCAGCGCTCCCGATAGGGATCGGGAACGCTGAGGGCATTCGACGATCACAGAAACAGATTTACACAGTCTATCCCGCTCTAAACGGCCTGGCAAAACTTTTGGCGATGGGTAGGTATTTCAACCAAAAAGAGTCAGACGACTTGAAAAAAAAGGGAAATGAAGCAGTTGCTTCTTTTCCCTTTTTCATGCAGAACAATGCAGCATCTTATTTCACCGAATCCATTACTGCTTTGAACGCTTCAGGATGATTGAGAGCCAAGTCGGCGAGCACTTTGCGATTCAGCTCCACCTTGTTGTTAGTGAGCTTGTGCATCAACCTGGAATAAGTGGTGCCGTTCAGGCGGGCCCCGGCGTTGATACGGGCGATCCAAAGGCGGCGGTAAGCGCGTTTTTTAAGTTTGCGGCCGACATAAGCGAAGGCCATGGCTCTGTCCACTGCATTTTTTGCAACGGTGAGAACGTTTTTGCGGCGGCCAAAGTAGCCTTTGGCAGCGTTGAGAATTTTTTTCCGCCTCTTGCGGGAGGCTACAGAATTGACTGAACGTGGCATATCGAGAATTTTTTAGTACAGCACAGAGATTTCATCGCTGAAATACTTCATTCCTGCACTCTCGTTAAAAAATCGTGTTAAGAAAATTAACCTACTCCGAGCATGCGCTTTACGCGTTTCTCATCGACGGCATGAACGATGGTGGAATTCACCAGGCGCAGTTTTGTTTTCTTGCTTTTGTGGCGCATCAGGTGAGAGGTGAAAGCATGCATTCTTTTCACCTTGCCTGAGCCTGTGAGCCTGAAACGCTTCTTGGCACCTGAACGGGTCTTCATTTTTGGCATAGCAAATCATTTTTTTTAAGAGGCGCAAATGTAAGTAACTCCGTCTTGAAATGCAAAGCTATTTACCAGTGTATAATATTCAACGAGCGCATAGGCCCAAAAACATAGCGCTCGTAGTGAGATAATCTGCCGGCCGAAGAACTACCATGATTTCTCGATAGGATACCTCGGTTACTTTACTTCGCAACTTTAGTAAACGAAATTCGAGTTGGATTCTGAACGATAAATTATCTTGGGTCAAGGCTGACAACTATCTTTAGACCCCCAGGCTGAAAGCCCCCGTCGGCGCAGGACTTCAAAGCAACGGCGGTAGCTGTTGGAATCAAACTACTTTCAGTTTCAAAACCAGACAGGCCCAAATGGAGGCTTTCATAAAATCAACTGCCATGAAACTCATTTCCACCCTCACCTTTTGCGCATTTTCCCTGATGACAATTCCAGCCATTTCACAAAAACCCGTCGGAATCTTCGACAACGCGACCGGCGTTGGCCCCGTCCTCCACGAAGGTTCGGCCACCTACGATGCCGCCTCGCAGACTTACGAACTCTCCGGCGCCGGCGCCAACATCTGGTTCACCAAAGACGAATTTCACTTCGCCTACAAAAAACTGAGCGGCGATTTTATCCTGCAAACCCGCGGGCGTTTGCCCGGCGAAGGCGTTGACCCGCACCGCAAATTCGGCTGGATGGCGCGCACAGGTTTGGACACCAGCGCTGCAATGGTCTGCGCCGCCGTCCACGGCGACGGGCTGACGGCCATCCAATTCCGCAAGCGCGCCGGGGCAAATATCGAGGAGGTGAAATCGCCGGTGAAGATGCCCGATGTCATTCAACTCGAACGGCGTGGGCGGAGCTTCTTCCTCAGCGTCGCCAGTTTCGGCGAGCCGTTTTGGACGGTGGAAGTCCCCGACTTCGACTTTCCAGCAGCGTTGTACGCCGGGCTTTTCGTCTGCTCGCATAATGCCGGCGTGGTGGAAAAAGCCGAGTTCGACAACGTGCGAATCGTCGTCCCGCCGAAGCCTGATTATACACCCTACCGGGACTACCTCGGCAGCCACATCGAAGTGCTGGACGTGGTAAGCGGCAGGCGGCAGGTCATCCATTCGGCCCCCAATTCGCTCCAGGCCCCCAACTGGCTGCCCGATGGTTCGGGGCTGATTTACAACAGCGAAGGGCTGATTTACCACTTCGATTTTGCCTCCGGCAAACCCGTCGTTTTGAACACGGATTTTGTGAAACAAAACAACAACGACCACGTGATTTCTTTCGATGGTAAAATGCTCGGCCTGAGCAGTTCAAGCGGCGAGCAAGAGTATGGCTCACTGATTTACACGGTGCCCATCGGTGGTGGCAAGCCGAAGCGCATCACCGCCACCGGCCCCAGCTACCTGCACGGTTGGTCGCCCGACGGCCAGTGGCTGACCTACACCGCCCAGCGCAACGGCGATTACGACATTTACAAAATCCCCGCTGAGGGCGGCGAGGAAATCCAGTTGACCAACTCGCCCGGCCTCGACGACGGCCCGGAGTACAGCCCCAGCGGGCAATGGATTTATTTCAACTCCGTCCGCACCGGCTCGATGGAACTCTGGCGCATGCGCCCCGACGGAAACTGGCCGGAACAACTCACTGACGACGAGTACCAAAATTGGTTCCCGCACGTTTCGCCCGATGGCAAGTGGATTGTGTTCCTGTCGTACATGCCTGAGGTGAAGCCGGACGACCACCCGTTTTACAAACACGTTTACCTGCGCATGATGCCCGCCGGTGGCGGAAAACCCAAAGTCATCGCCTACCTCTACGGCGGGCAGGGCACCATCAACACGCCGAGTTGGTCGCCGGACGGGAAGCGGGTGGCGTTTGTGAGCAACTCAAATTAAAAACGTACAGCCGAATGGCCGTCCGTGGTTGATATTTTGATTGGGGAACAACCGCCGGAGGGTGGGCGGAAGATTTTGTCAGGCATGTAAGCCAGGCGGGTTAAGGCTCCATGCTGATGCCTTCTTCTTCGAGGTAGCGGACAAGGTTGAAGGTGACACCATCGAGCACTTCCACGTCCTGGTCCAGGTCGAAAATTTTCCAGTTGTTGTCAGGCGTGGCCACGATGATGGTTTTACTTTTGGTAAAAATCCAGATGATTTTTTCGGTGCCGAATTGAAGGAGTTTACGCACTTTGCGGAGGACGAATTCATCGAAGATGTTGGCTTCCCGGTTTTCGAGTTCTACCCGGATATCTACTTCGATGACGATTTTAGGCACTACGTCCACATATTTGAGGTTTATTTTGCCAGGAGTAAGGACGCTTTTTTCAAACACAACCACGTCTAAAGCGAGGTTGTCGCGGTGGTTGAGATGATTGCCGATTTCACCTGAAAAAGTCCAATATTTCGACATGTCGAGATGCCGGAAAAAAAGCATTAACAGGTAATTTTTGATAACCGTTTGCAGTCCACTGTCAGCCATGATGTCGGTTTTTGTTTTTGTTTTGTTCAACACGGAGCGAAACCCGGCATAATAAAACGGGATGCCGTCAATGGTTTCTTTGACGAGGTATTCCGGTATTTTACCTTTGGCAGATTTTGACCGGGTAGCTGCCTTTTCAGGTATTTGAATTTTGGCTGTCATAAATGATAATTTTAAAAAGTAATGCAAGATAACCCGTTTCCCGCAAATTGAAAAACAATGCCGGGCGACTTATCTGGAAACCTTTCATCAACAAATCAACTTTCAAATGCGACGATTCAACGTTCCCGCCTTCCTGTCAACACTCATTTTTTGCTTCGCAATGACGGTGAAGCCCGATGCCCAAACCGGCGTCGGCGCCAAGCCCATCCAAGGCGCCAAAATCTACCTCGACGGTTCCAAAAAGAAACTGCACAAAAACTGGACGTACTGGAACGGCCCCCGCCTCTCCGCCACGCTGCCCGTCAAATGGCCCATCGTCAACGACCCCGCCGAAAAAGGCAAAGTTGTCAGCAGCAATGACCCCAACCCCGATGCTGCCCAGGGCAAGTACGGCAGCGCCGACCTCGTGACAAAGGAGGCGTTCCGGGACTTCCGGCTGCACGTTGAGTTCATGGTGGCAAAGCCCGGCGGCAACAGCGGCGTCTATCTCCAAAACCGCTACGAAATCCAAATCCTCGACGGCGACTCAACCACGCACGGCATGGCGGCGGTCATCAATGAAAAAGCTGCCCCGTACAGCGCCTACAATGGCACGGGCCATTGGAACGCCTACGACATCGTGTTCCGGGCGGCAAGATTTATTGATGGAAAACTGACGGAAAAAGCCATGCTCACCATGTATTTTAACGGCATCAAAGTGCATAAAAACCAGCCCATCATGCAGGTCTGGGGCGGCCCGAATTCCGGCATTGACGGCGGCAACGACGGCGGCAAAGGCATCACCGACACCCCCGGCGGCTTGAAGCTACAGTCGGAGGGCCACGATGTGCTGTACCGGAATATCTGGATAAAAAAGCTGGATTTGAAAACGGCGGAGACTGATTTTTAGAGAGAGCGCAGACTTTCCAAGTTTTAAAAACTTGGAAAGTCTGACTCCCTGCGTCGTCTTTTCAGATTGGCGGGGTCTGGTCCCGGTTTAACATTGGCAGGGTTTGAAAACTTGCAAAGTTGGCTAATCATAAAGTGCAGCTTTGTAAAGCTGTGAATTCTATTCCCAGATTTACAAAGTTATTTCAACATGAAACTTCAACTTTAGAGCTTGTTTGTGGAATTGGTGGTGCCCTGAAACCAAAGGCATTTCTTCATTCTAACTGACATTCGCCCACCGGCAATTTATAGGTCATGCTGGCCGCAGGTAGGATATGGTTGGGTTCAATTGCTGTCTCGCAGATTAAGGGCGAGTAGGCCAGGAGCAAAAACAGGGATAAATAATGAAGACAGACATGCACTTATTAAAAACAACAAAGGCTCAATCGCTACTACGCCTTCCGGTTTTCGACGGTAGTGTTTAACGATAGAGCCTGCATTGCCAGCGGGCCTATTTGCCCTTCTTCTTACTTGGTGTCAGCACCACTAACATGCGCTTGCCTTCCATTTTAATAGGAGATTCAGGGCCACCCTGTTCTTCCAACTCAGCCACAAAGCGATTAAGAAGGATGCGGCCGCGGTCTTTAAATACAATGGAGCGGCCATAGAAATGGACGTAGGCTTTCACTTTTGAGCCTTCTTCTAAGAAGCTCTTGGCATGGCGGGTTTTGAATTCGAAATCGTGGTCGTCAGTGTTGGGTCCAAAACGTATTTCTTTTAAAACAGTTTTGGCGGCTTTAGATTTCATCTCTTTTTCCTTTTTCTTTTTTTCGTAAAGGAATTTCTTGAAATCTGTGAGCCTGCAAACCGGGGGTTTCGCTGTTGGAGAAACTTCCACCAGATCGAGGTGAACTTTGTCAGCCCATTGAAGAACTGTACGAGTTGAGAAGATGGTGCCGGGCTCAATTTTTTCACCCACATGTTCTCCAACTTCTTCTAAATTTTCCCCTACCAGACGAATTTCGGGGATGCGAATTTGTTCATTGATGCGGAAATTGAATTGTGGTTCGTTCCGACTGTCTCTTGAACGAAATCTTCCTTTGGCCAAATGATAAGTTGTTTAGTAACGTGTTCGAAATAAGATGTTCTTTTTGAGGCTGTATCATAAGTCAACTCTGGAATTAGCTTGACAATTTTTATTTCAACACAGAGACACGGAGGCACAGAGAACCAAACTCAACTCTGTGTTTCTGTGCCTCA
>SCUG01000564.1 GCA_004297645.1 Saprospiraceae bacterium
GCCGACGGGCGGGTTCAGCGTGGGTGCTGTGACCGGTATCGCCGGAAACTGGAGCAATAACGCCACCATCGTATCTCCACCGGAAAACCCGGGCTTCGACTATATTGTGTTCGGTTTGCAGGGCGCCACATCTGCCATATCTTTCACCACAGGTGTAGAAGTTGCCCTGTTTGAATTTACCAATGCCGGCAGTTGTACCGGGGCACTGGAACTCATAGACCATGCCACTGACCCGTTTATGCCGCCTAACTCCCAAAGCATCAATGTTGGCAACCAGATTTCGGTAATTGGCGCAGGTATCGGGGTCAACGCTTACACTGGCAATTATGGCTCTTTTGCCGCGGATTGTACCCCGCTAAGCGGCTGTGGAATCGAAGTTTTTGATGTCATCCTCACCAGCCCGTCGCAATGCGGCGTGGCCGACGGCAGCATTGAAATCGTGGCGACAAACACCAACGGATTACCGCTCCAATACTCCATCAATGCCGGTGTTTCTTTTCAGCCCAGCCCCATTTTTAACAACCTGGCGGCTGGTCAGTATTATGAAATTATCGTCCGCGATATAGCGGCCATTTGCATCGTAAACCTTGGCTCGTTCGAACTCAATGGCCCTTTGGCCGCATCAGTGACAAGCGTGGATCTCGTGGACCCCACCTGCGGCCTGGCGGACGGCACCATCACCATCAATGCATTCAGTGATATTGGCGGTACATTAGAATATGGTATTGGCGCCACGCCTGCGTGGCAAAGTTCCAGCACTTTCGATTCTCTCGCTGCCGGCTCCTTCCAAATATGGGTGCGTGATATTGACAACAACTGTGAAGACCTCATCGGCACGTATGTGCTGAACGACTGCCCGCCGGAGCCTTGTCTCGTGACTTATGAATTGGAATACCTAAATGACGGCCTTTATCAGGTGAACATGCTCACCGGCGTGACTTACTCCACGCCCGGTGACACCACGCATAGCGCACAAGTTACGCTCAAGGTGCCCTCAGGTGGATTCGAAATTGCCAACCTTACCGCACAAACGCCGAATACCAATTTCGCCATAAGTTCTTTTTATGCGGCGCCTGCCGAAGAGCCTGGCTTCGACTACATCACGTTTAACCTGACGACGGCCAACACGACGGCCATCCCCTACTCCACGGGAAGTGTCGTGCATTTATTTACTTTTGAAAATACCGGCACTTGCTCCGGCGACAGCATTTTCCTGATGGCAAATGACGACCCCTTCTTTCCACCAAATTCCCAAAGTGCAGACGTGGGGCAGCAACTGTCCACCTCTGGTTTTGGCGGCGCCATGAATGTTTGCCTGAGCGCCAACAGCGTGGCGGTCTGCGGCGCAGTAGCCCCTCCCACCCCGCCGGCTTGTCTGATTACCTACGAATTGGAGCAACTGTCTTCGGGCGCTTTTCAGGTATCAATGACGGCTGATACGACGTGGAATTTCCCGTTCAACATCACCTCTTCGGCGCAGTGGACTGTCAAGGTTCCGGCAGGTGGCTTTGTGGCAAGTAACCTGACCAGCTTAGTGTCAGGGGTAAATTTCAGCATTGCTTCCACCTATGCTGCACCACCGGAAGATACAACGAGTGATTATATTTCTGTGATTCTCGCCAGCCCCGGCACGCAAGGCATCCCCTACCAAAAGGGAATAAAGAAAGCGCTTTTCACTTTTGAAAACAGCGGACTCTGCCAGGGAGGCACCGTGTTCCTCATGGACAACGATACCGACCCTTTCTTTCCTCCGAACAGCCAAAACGCCAACGTTGGTCAGCAACTAACAGTCAGCGGTTATGGCGGAGCCGATGCGCCCATTTGTGTGGTCAACCAACCAGCAGAAGATTGCAAACCTTGTGGCGCAGCCATTGTGGCAAGTGCTGATACAACCATCTGCGAAAGCGACAGCACCACCCTCGGCGTGTCGGGCACTTCGGGCACCATTTCCTGGTCACCGGCTAACGGCCTCAGTTGCACCGATTGTGTGAATCCGGTGGCAAGCCCCGCGACAACTACAACATACACTGTGTCACACACCGACTCCGTAGGCTGCGTCTCCTCTGACGAAGTAACCGTCACTGTGTCAGCGCTACCGGTGCCTGGTTTCACGGCCAACGCCGCCTGTGAAAATGACACGGTCTTTTTTGTAAATACGACAACTTCTATTGGGACTGTTTCTTCCTGGAACTGGGACTTCGGCGACGGCTCTGCGCCATCGGCCGGAGAGAGTCCCTCTCATATTTATTCCACTTCCGGGAATTTTGAGGTTTCATTGACGGTGACGACCGGAGATGGTTGCTCTGCAACTATTTCCGATTTCGTCACCGTTTTTTTAGGACCCGGAGCTGTCCCCGTCAATTCATACTCTGTTTGCATTGGCGATTCCGTGCAGTTGCAATCGCCTGCCACCGCAATATCGGCGGTTTGGAACCCGGCCACTGGATTGAGCGACCCGAACAGCCTCAGCCCCATGTCAAGCCCTGTTGCTACCACTGCCTACACCGTTGTGGCAACGGATGCAAGTGGGTGCAGCAGCACTAATGCTGTCACCGTCACGGTGGCCACCCAACCTGTCATTGTAGAAGTAAATGTGGCTAACCAGTCGGACTGTGCTTTATCCGATGGCGAAATAGAAATCGTAGCCACTGGTACGGGTTCTCTTCAATATAGCATCAACAATGGAACCACCTGGCAAAACAATAAAATTTTTAGTGGCCTGCCAGCCGGTGACTATACAATCATGGTCAGAAATGGCAACGGATTATGCCCCATCTCATTCAACTTCAATCCGGTTCGGGTAGATGCTCCAGCCTCGCCTGCTTTTATCAGTGCGGCCACCGTTCAGCCAAGCGGCTGTAGCACCAACGATGGTGCAGCCCTGCTTTCGGGTTCGGGTGGCATTGCACCGCTGCAATACAGCGTCAATGGCGGGTTGACCTGGCAATCGAGTAGCAACTTCGCCAACCTCGCCGCTGGCACCTACCAACCAATGGTGGCCAACTCAGATTTGACATGTGCCCAAAGCGGCTCATCCTTTACCCTGACGGAACCTACCCCTCCATCCATTGATGCAGTAGCTGCCTTCGACCCGACTTCTTGTTTCATTGACAACGGTTCCATATTCATTTCCGCTACCAGCAACAGTTCAAGCTCTCTGCAATACAGCATCAACGGCGGAGCGACTTGGACCATCAATAGTTTGTTCACGCTTTTGCCAGCAGGCACCTACAACGTAGCCGTGGCTTATGTGGGTGGAAATTGCGTGGTCAACAATTCCACGCAGGTGGTCCTTAACATACCGTCCGAGCCAAGCATCACCAACCCGATGGCTGATTTCAGCCTGTGTGAAAACAGCAGTGCATCTATTTCCCTGCAATCGAGCATAGATATTCAAAGCTATACCATTGGTGGCACCGGCGTTTATTCCAGCGATGGTGCCTCCGGCAATACACTCACTTTCGATGTGGCACCTTCTGCCGGTTCCGTCACCTATTCGGTGGAAATAACCGGCATCAATGGCTGCACGACCACCGAAGATTTTACCGTAACTGAATTACCGTTGCCGGTGGCGTCATTCAGCTCATCAGCCCCGGCATGTACCGACGGTATGGTCACGTTAAACTTTACCGGCACCACCCCAGCTACCTCCACCCTGAGCTGGAGCCTCGACGGTGCACAAATCATTTATTCAAGTCCGGCTACCACCACAGAACCCGAAGGTGCAACCCTCGTGGTGGCGTGGAATACACCCGGCACGAAAAACTTAAACCTCTTGGTGGACCAGGCAGGTTGCCAAGGCAGCATAGCCACCCCCCTCAACATCGCTGATTTCGACCCCATTGCATCGCTCGATGTCACCGATGTTTCGGTATGCGAAGGCAGCAACGGCGCCATTGACCTCACCACATCCGGAAGTGGTACTTACACCTTTGGGTGGGATGGACCCGGCGTAGCCGGCTCCTCCTCCCAAGACCTGACCGGACTGGCAGGTGGTACCTACCAAGTCACCATTACCGAGACGAGTTCCGGTTGTGTGGCTACCACTTCTGCCACAGTTTCGGCACCGAACCCCGTGAGCATCGTGTCGGTCATTGACCAACCTGCCACCGACTGTTCGAGCAGCGCCAACAACGGCAGCCTCACCGTGCAGGTCAGCGGGGGAGCAACACCTTACAGTTTCAACCTTTACAGCACCTCCAACCTTACGACACCCATCGCCACACTCAGCAGCAGCCAACCTTCGGTAGTATTTGAAAACCTCTCCGCCGGGGCTTACCAGGTGGAGGTAAATACGGCTGAAGGTTGCACCAGTATAGCCACGGCAACTATCACTGGCGTTGCCAGTGCCTTTACGCTGGCTGATGCCACGGCCGAAGCGGCTTCCTGCGGCAATACCTCCGACGGTACTGTCAATATCATTTTAGATGGCGGACAGTCACCCTATACTTATGACGTTTTCAAAAACAACGGCATCATTAGCAATGATTTGACTCTGAATTCAACCCAGCTCACCCTCACCGGCCTGGAGCCAGCCACTTACGTCGTCATTTTCACCGATGACTATGGGTGTGTGGTACCGGCCGTCGTGGAGGTGGGCAGCGAAGTAGCGAACTTCAGCATTACCACGACACAAAACAGCCCGTCGTGCAATAGCAACAATGGTAGCATCGCATTGACCAATTTGCCCACCGGCGCCACTTTTGCCTGGACGGGCACCAACGGCATTCTATTTCCGGACACCAGTGTCCAAACCGGCCTGCCCACCGGAATCTACGCCGTGACGGTCACCGATTTGAACGGTTGCTCTGATTCCTATTCCTTCGTATTGGAACCCACCGATGGGCCGAAGGCCACAGTCAACGAGGTAATCAATGCGTTTTGCGGAAGCACCAACGGCAGCGTCACCTTCAGCGTGGCAGGTGACCATCCGTTCAGTTATACTTTTTTAAATGGCGGGGTTTCGGATTTCGGCAGCCCCGGCGAAGACATTACAGTAGGCGGTTTGTCTGATGGCGCATACGTCATCGAGGTCAAAGACCTCATCAACAGTTGTGTCACTTATGCGGCATTCGTGGTGGAAGGCACGCCCCCGCTTTCGTTCGTGGCAGTTACCTCGCCACCGAGTACCTGCGGCGTGGCAGACGGGGCCATTTGCCTGCAAATATCGGGCGGCGTGGCACCTTACCTCATCGAGTCGAACCTCGGTACGTCTCCGGCAAATCCAGTGGATGCCCAAGGTTGTGTGCAGGGATTGTATGATGGCCTGGCCGAAGTAAGCATCACAGATGCTCTCGGATGTTCGCATGCATTTCAGGTGGTACTACCCGGCATGCCGGTGGTAGAAATAACAGTTGACAGCGTCACCGTGAGCAGTTACTCTTGCCCCGGCGAATTCGGCTCCATCGTGTCGAACACCGGCGCGGTGTATGATATTTTCGATGAAAACAACAGCTACAAAGGGCAGACTCCGTGGATGCAAGTGCCTGCCGGCAATTACGTCGTGCAGTACTCCATTGGCAACTGCTCGGCAGAACTGCCAGTGACGGTTTCCGGCCCGGCAGAATGGGATATTTCCACGGCAGCACAGGCCGTGAGTTGCGCAGGTAACGACGGCTCTATCGCACTCACCGTAGAAGGCGCCAATGGTGGTTACACCTACTTGTGGAGCAATGGCCAAACCACCGCCACAGCCACCGGCCTGCTGCCGGATGTGCCCTACGATGTGGTCATCACCGACGAATTGGGTTGCTCCACCACCCTCTCTGACCTGACGCTCGCTTTGGACTGCCCTTGCGAAGATGTATTTTATGTGGACAGTTTCAATGTGGTGCTGCAATCTGGCCTTAACGAGGTTTGCCTGCCGACTGACCAGCCCAGTATTTCTATTTTCAACCTGACGCTGGACGGTACTGCATACACCGGGGACATTGGGGCCTGCGTTTACAATTCTTATTATTATGGCTATGGTGCACTGCTCAACCTCGGTGCCCCACCCTTCCGGCTCGATGCCTGGTCGTATGGTGGCACTCAGCCTGCGCCGTTCCAGTTCAACACCATCCCCGAACTGGTGGCTTTTATGAACCAAATAAACCCCTTCGGCAACTGGGTGAACAACAGCAGCCAAAACAGCATCAGCGGGGGGGCGCCCAATTCGGCCTATGGCAATCTCGTCATTACCCACATCGGCAGCAGCACCACCCTGACGATGCAAGTAAATACCCTGGCGGACTACAACCCGAGCATCTTCGTGGACGGCCAGCCCACGCATACGTTTGTAGTGCAAGACCCGCTCACCGGCTGCACGGACACGCTTTATATAAATATCCTGGAGGGGCAAGGCCCCAAGACGGACACTATTTACGTGACTGTGCCACTCGATGGCACCGAAACGATATGCCTGAGTACGGAGGAACTGAATGGCACGCCGGAGTTGCTGTCCAATGCCTGTGAATCGCAGACGCTCAATGCGCAATTAGTGCTGGGCGGCGATGAGTGCATGGACATTCAGGGGCTTCAAGCCGGCGAGGCCCAGGCCTGCATGGTGTTGTGCGACGACCTCGGCGTTTGCGACTCCACTTTGGTCATCATCGAAGTGGTAGATGCCAGCACCGATTTAGTCATTTACAATGCCTTCAGCCCGAACGAAGACGGGGTCAACGACTTTTTCAGAATTAAGAACATCGAGTTGTATCCCAACAACAAGTTGAAAATCTTTAACCGCTGGGGCAACAATGTGTATGAGGCTGAGAAATACACCAACGCCAACCCGTGGAAGGCTATTTTCAAAGGCACCTACCTGCCCGACGGCACTTATTTCTACTTGCTCGATGTGGAAATAAATGGCCGGATGCAGCAATTCAGCGGCTATGTGGAGGTGAGAAAATAAAGAAATGAGATAGAGGCTCAACGCGAACAGGGTTGCCACCGTCATGGTGGCAACCCTGTTTTTTTTTGTACCCGTTTAGGAGGGTTAGTAACGTGTTCGAAATAAGATGTTCTTTTTGAGGCCGCCTCCGGCGGCCTCAAAAAGAACAAGGGTGTGTTTTTTCGGCGGCGAAGCCGCCGAAAAAACACACATCTTATTTTGC
>SCUG01000565.1 GCA_004297645.1 Saprospiraceae bacterium
TCATGGAAGGTCGTTTTCGCGCACCTGCTGGACAAGCGTTTTTTCTGTAAAATAGACCGCATCGAACACGACCCGCCACGGCTCTTCCTCGACCCCTCCGTCCACCGCTTGCTGCCGCCCGCCTTCGAGGAAGGGGAGGAATACGAAGGGCTGGTAGTCAACTGCGCCGACTACGGCGTTTTCCTCGACCTGGGCTACCATTTCGGCTGGCGCAGCGGTTCGCACGTGGCCTTGTTCCATGTTTCTGCACTCAAAAAAAGGGGGTTGGAACTGCACACCATCAAACCGGGCGACCTGCTGCGGGTCACTTATTTTGGCATCAACCCGGAGGGCTACATCCAAATCGAAACACCTTTCGAAATGCCCCCCGGCCGGCCCCTCATCGACGAGTCGCTGGTGGGGCAGGTGATAGCGGTACAGGTGCTGCGGGACGAGGCCAGCGGGAAAAACAATTTTGTGGCAGAGGGGGGCATTGAGGGCAGGATGCCCGTCACCAAACACCAGTACCATGCCGGCCCGTCCATGAAAAAAGCCATCCGGGAAGCACTCCGCCAACTGCCCGACGGCTGCACCATCCGCTGCGAGGTGACGGGCATCAGCTACAAACGGGGCAGCGGGCTGCTACTGCGATGGGTGGCGAGCGATTGGATGGCGGCCGGTCAGAACCAAGCGCCCCTCAATCCAGATTGATAGCCGTCTGCACATTTTGAAAAGTGGCCCCCTGCATGTAGTTGAGGAACGGCACGTTCGTCGTTTCGGGGGTGCATTGGAAGCGGTTGCCGTCGGGGAGGTAGAAGTCGGCCCACACGAGCAGGTCGCAGCGCTCCTGTTTGTGGTTGAACTTTTTCTCCACGTGGCACACCTTGCGCCCGTCCCGTTTGTCCACCAACGTGAAGGCATCAGCGGAAGAGATGATGGCGAAATTGGCGGCGCTGCCCTGAGTGAGTTTGCCCGCCCTCACTTTGGCCTCCAGTACGCCGGTGGGCGAAAAGACATCGAAGTTGACCTTGGAGCCTTTGTCGGCAAGTTCGGTGACGGTCATGATGTCCTGCCCTTTATAGAGGATGGTGTGCTGGCAGTTGATGTAAAAATTGCCGCCGATTTTGAGGGCGCAGGAGCCTTGCTGGGCCTGTGCGGCAAAACAAATGGCCGAAACAAGGGTGAGAAGCGAAAATAGTCTTTTCATGGTCACGTTTTTTTGATGCTGCCGCTCCAGTCCAAGACTGTCCCGAAGATACAGCACAAGATTTTATGATGATTTAACGCAGATTTTCTGCTGTTGATGTAAGCAGTTAGGCTATTGTTTTTAACTTTATGCTTCATGGTAAAAAGAAACGGGATATGGAAAATCACGTTTCATGGTTTAAAGGTGAAAAGTGAGAACGCTGGCCAAATTTGCCGGCGTTTTCTTTGTGCGCCACTTGCTCACGGGTACCGCATCGGTACGATGAAAAACCCCTCTTTCCTCAGCAGCGCCAGCAGCCCGTACTCCCCGCAGAGGTGGCCGGAGCCGACATAGATGAAGGCCCGTTTTTCCCGCAGGATGGCGGGCAGTTTTTCCATCCAGAGCAGGTTGCGGCCTTTGAGCATCTGTTCGTCGCCGGGGTAGGAGTAGTTTTCCATGTCCATTATTTTACAAAAACAATCGAGGTCTTGCGCCATGTAGCAGGCGTTCATGCCGGCGATGATGCTGTCAATTTTGGCGTCGTCCAGCCCTTCGACGAGCAGGAAGGCCTGGTCTTTGAGCGGCACGGAGAGCTGGGCGGCGATGCTCTGCTCCACCGTTTCGAGGCCCACCTGCGGGATGCCCTTCGACTTGGCCACGTGGGCGAACAGCAGGTCTGGCACAATGCGGTACTCGATTTCCTCCGGCGGGCAGCTCGTGGAGCGTGCCCATTTTATCATGCTGCGCAAAACGGAGGGGTAGTAATAGAGGTAGCCCTCGATGGACTGCCCGGTGGCCTTGCGAAATTCCTCGCCGACGTAGCGGAAGTCAGCCCGGGTGAGCAAATCCCGCAGGGATTTGCCGGTATTCTTTTTTGACCAGTCGGTGCCGTGGCACTCCTTGGCGTCGCCGGGGGCAGCCTCTCCGGCCATCAGCTCGGCGCCGGTGGCTAATTGGAGTACGGTGGGGTGTTCTTTGAGGAGGTAGTTGCCGTCGAGGTGGTGCAGGGTGCCGAAGAGGAAAGAGATGTGCGCCCCGCTGTCGAGCGAGGACATGATGCCGTAGAGGAAGCCCGGTTGTTCGGCCTGTTGGGCGGGGAGGTTGATGGAGAGGCTTTGGGCCATGAAGAGAAGGAGGAGGTATTTCATCTGTTTCCTATTTTCTAAAAATTTTCAGCGGGGCCGAGACGGCTGGCCACCCATTTGACCATCATCTCGCAGTCTTTGTAGTTGATGGTGACGACCTCGCAGTCTAATATGGCGCCGTCCTTCAGGTTGGCCAGGGCATCCTTGAGAAGGGCTTTGCGGTGGCCGGGGTAGTTGTGCTTGTTGACGGGCAAGCTGCACGTGAATTTGCCATTTACCCGGAAGCACGGCTTCCCGTCCGTCTCCCTCGACACCAGCACAGGCACCAGTTGACCGGGCAAATCATCCGTGATTTCCTGGAGGAAGGCCGCCCTTGCTTCGTCGCCGAGGATGGGGCCTTTTTTCGTTTCACCAAAATATTTCAGGGAAATGGTTTTCCCGACGGCCAGGCTGCTTTTGTTTAGGTTGCCCAGGCGAATGGCAGCGCGGTGCAAAAGCCCGGTTTTCGAGCCATATTTCCAACCAAAATGAAGGCCCATGTCAACGAAATAACCGTACGCTGCTTCATGCACCACCATGCAATCGTAGGCCTTACCCACTTTGAGGGGCATCTTGCCGAAGTGGTGGGCACTGGGGTCGAGATATACCTTGAGCGGGTCTTTTTCGATTTTTTCGATTGTACAAAAAAACGTCTTGCTCTTGATGGTGGGGAACACGGCGGCCCAAGCCCCTTCGAATTTGAAATAGTTCCACGGCATCTTGTTGAAGGGCACAAAGGAGAACAGCCCGCCCACTTTGACGAGGAAGCCCGTCTCCAGCATTTTTTCTACCCTGAACGGGAGGGACTTCTCTTCCCGGCAGCATTGCTCAAGGTTCCCGATGAGTTTGACCAGATATGTTTTGTCCGTAGTTTCCATCCCGGTACTTTTATTAGAAACGCCTGCAAGATTGAGGGTTTTAGTGCCAAATATAACACTTCTGCGCTTTCCACGGCCTCGCAACGCTATCGCAAGAAAAGCAGCCAAGCGCGCATTTTGTCTGTCAGTCAACAATCTGCTGCAATTAGTCGAACGTCCATCGGTCAGGTTCTGCCCTGCCCTGCCACAAAGTTTTGGAAGCCAGGATACTTTCACCCACAACACAGGGCAAATATCCACAACGCCTGTTTCCATTCAGTAGTTAACTTTTATTGGTACAGCCACCGTGCAAAAGTGTCCGGCGGTTTTTCTCAGGCAAAGGATTTTCCCGGTAAAAAAACAACGCCATGCAAAAACTGAAAATCGTCTTCGTCAACCACCAAAAATTGGAAAGAAAACTGCGCCGCCTCAAAGGGGACATTCTCCAGGGAAAGGAAGAACTACAGGCCCGGATTGAGGAAATGCACCACTCCTTGAATCACAGCCTCCAGAAATGGAAGCAATGCCAGGCAATCGGGGCCATAGAAGATGCGCTGGTTTTTCCAATAAAGCAAACAGGTTACCGCCCCCGCCTCCTTCTTTCTGACCTGACCAAATAAGCTGGGTTTTTCGCAAGCATGGTGCGCGTTTGCCCCATGCTTTTTTTATGCCCCGCCCTTTTTGTAAAAAAAAACCCCTTTATTTTTATAGTCAGGATTCCTAACTATATTTGCGCCATTGTTTCACTTTTTTAAAAAAAATCAACATGGCACAAATCAAAGGTTACGATTACGGGCAGGCATCGCTGGAGCGCTCGCCCGTCACGATGCAGGACCTCGGCCTGCTTAAGAAAACCCTCCTCTGGTCAGACGACGACGACCGCTACCTGCGCATGGCAGGCGACGTGCTGGCCGGCCAGACCGACGCCGTGCTCGACCTGTGGTACGGCTACGTCGGCGGCAACGAGCACCTGCTTCATTATTTCACCAAAAACGGCCAGCCCAACATGGACTACCTCGGCGCCGTCAGGGCAAGGTTCGGCCAATGGATTCTCGACCTCTGCCGCCGCCCTTACGACCAGGACTGGCTCAACTACCAGCACGAAATCGCCAAACGCCACCACAGCACCAAGAAGAACAAGACCGATGGCGTGGACACCGTACCCATCATCCATGCCCGCTACCTCGTAGCGTTCATCTACCCGATTACGGCCACCATCAAGGGCTTTTTGGGAAATAATGGCCACTCCGCCGCCGATGTGGACGCCATGCACAACGCCTGGTTCAAGGCCGTGACGCTCACCACCCTGCTCTGGTGCCAGCCTTATTTTAAAAACAATGAGTTCTAAGGCCAACACGTATCTGAAGAAAATCGGAATGGCCGGGTTCGCCTTTTTCCTGTTGAAAGGGCTGGCCTGGTTGTTTCTTTTTTTCTTCATAAAAGGCAGGTTGTGAGGTGGGGGTTTGCTCCCTACTTTTGCTCCGGCGGGGTTCGCCGCTTCGGGGCAGCACCGCGTTTCACCATCAAAAACAACAGCCAAAATGAGTGTAGCAGTTTGGGACACTTACGTGAAAAAAAGGGACGGCAGCGTGATGCACTTCGACATCATAGCGCCCTCGGCGCTGAAGGATGTGAAAACCATTTACGGGTACGGCAAGGCATATTTATCTTCAAAAAATGAGGCCGACGGCAAAATTGACACGGGAGAATGTCAATTTTGCCACATCGAAGAGGCCAGCCCGGACATGCGGGCCGCCATCGAGAAGAACGGTTATTTTATCCTTGAAATGGAGGACGTGCCCGCCGCCTTGCCCGCCAACCCTTCCCGGAGGGATTTGGTGCTGCACCTGCGGGCGCATTACGCCAGGTACCGCTTCGCAAATTTGCAGGGAAAAACGGCGGAGGAATTGCAGGCAATCATCCGCCAGGCTGGCCAAAAACAATAGCCCCGGAGGCTCAGTTATAAATAACGCTTGGGCCTCCCCCCGGCCCCCTCCGAAGGAGGGGGAGGCGTCCCGTCACCCCCTCCTTCGGAGGGGGCCGGGGGGAGGCTAAAAACCCTTTTTCCATGAAAAAATCGGCATTCGACACAGCCCACCAAACCGGCAGCACGGGCGGCAAAATCGTGGTGGCCCTGGAGCGCATCTCGGAGGCTTTCCGGGTGCTGCTTTGGAACGAGGGCAAGTCGCTTGGCCTCAGCCCCTTGCAGGTGCAGGTGCTCATTTTCCTATTGCACCATAGCGAAGTGGAAAAAAGAAAGGTGGGCCAGCTCGCCACCGAGTTCAACATGACCAAGGCGACCATCAGCGATGCCGTGAAGACGCTCGAAACGAAGGGGCTGGTGGAAAAGGATTTCGGGCAGCAAGACCAGCGCAGCTTTGCCATCCATCTCACTCCAACTGGCCAAGCCATCGCCCGGCAGACTTCCCATTTCACAGAAGAAATACAAACCCCCATTGAGAACCTCCCGCCCGGCGAGCAGGCCAACCTGCTGTTGAACCTCCTCTCCATCATCCGGCACCTCAACCAAACGGGCATCATCGGCGTGCAACGGATGTGCTTCAATTGCGTTCACTACGGGCCTGGCCATGAAGGCCATCCCCATTTTTGCAAACTGCTGAACGCTCCATTGAAAACGGCAGAGCTACGGGTGGACTGCCCGGAGCATGAGCTGCGGACGTAGGGCTTAGGGCTTTTTTATTAGAGAAATTGGAAATTGGAAGACAATAAAAACCACTGCTATGACCAATTTCTAATTTCTCAATTTCCTTATTTCCAAAAGAGCCTATTCCAAAAACTTGTCCTCCCAGTCCTCTACGAACGACTGCCCCTGGTGCAGGCGTTCTACTTCCGGCAATTGCTCCGCCGTGGCCACACACGCTGCACTTCGTTGAACAACACCCGCACCGCGTAGCATTTTGTTTCGTCTGCTCTGCTTTGTTCCCGGGAATAAGGGGACGCAAACCTGGGGCGATAAATAGTTACTTTTCCTTTTCCTTCACTTCCAAAATATGGTCGAGCACCTCCGGCAACTGTTCTGCGCCGATGCGTTTGGAGAGGATGGTTTTATCGGTGTCGAGCACGTAAATCTGCGGCGTGGAGCGTATGTCGTACACGGTTTTGTAGCGGGAGCGATGGTAGGGGTCCACGGTGTTGAAGAAGACATCCATATCCCGTTCTTTAATAGTTCCCCAGCATTTGCTGACCTCATCAAAGGCTAAGCCGCCCTTATCGTCGCGGGTCACTAATTTGGTACAAATGGCAAACACCGCCACGCCTTTGTCTTTGTATTTTTTAGCAAAAGACACCATATCGGGCATAGACTTCTTGCAATGGCTGCAATCGGGATCCCAAAAGAAAAGCACCGTGACGGGCGATTCAAAATCGTGGAGCCAAATCTGCTTGCCGTCCTGGGTTTCCATCTGGATATTAGGAGCTACCTTGCCGATGAGCAAAGGAGCGAGCCGGTTGGCGTTGTCCACTATTTTTTCGAGTTGTTCTTGTTCGGTCCAGGGGGCCAGCCCGGTGGCGTAGTATTTTTCGGCGATGTGGACATAAACGGCGTCCATGCCTACGAGGTTGGATTTGGCATAAGCGTTCAAAAAATAGATGAGGAAAAACTTGAACGACTCCTCCGCAGGCTTCACCATGCTGAGCACCCTGTCAATGGCCACGTTCAGCGAATCGGGATGCTGAACGGTCATTTTTTGCACGTAGTGGTCCACCTTCTGAAAAAAGAAAGGGGTGCGTATCATTCGGGCATCGGCCATATTGATATTGTCGAACCAATGGTTTCGCAGCCAATAAAAGGAGAGCAGGTCTTTTTGGTCCCCTTCAAATTTAGGCACATCAACCGGCATGTTGGCTTTTATAGTAGCTGCTGTAAGGCTATTTGGATGGCCGAGTATGATTTGATTCTGGAAGTCCATTACCTCCTTGTCAATTTTACCGAGCTTCTCTTCCAATTTTGCTTTTTTCTTTTCGTCATCTTCCGCCTCGGTAATTTGTTGCCGCAAGGCTTCGGCATCGGGGCGTTTTTCAGTCAAAAAATTGAGGTAATGGTAAAATAATTCATTCTCTGGAGAACCCTTCACTTTCATGTCTTTGGAGGTGTCGCCAAGTTTGGTCTCTAAAGAAAACCACTGTTCATCGTCATCTACTAAAAATTGGAAGAACTGGTTATCGGGCGGCATCACGAGCAGATAAATACCACTGAGCAGCTTTTCATTTCCCTCGAAATAAAACCAGCCGCTGGCATCTAAGTAGGCCGTGTCGCGCAGGTACTGTTTGTCGCCGTAATAATAGCCGAGATAAGCTTCTTTTCCCTGAAAGCCTTCGATTTTGACTTTAATCTGGTACCCTGTTTTTTGAGAAAATGAAATGAGCGGTAAGTAAACGAT